>CALKVR010000029.1 GCA_938004815.1 uncultured Polyangiaceae bacterium
CCTCAAGGTCGTCCCGGATGCGCCGACCCTCGAGGCCCGCCCAGCCGAGCAGATCATCGAGCGCATCCAGCAACGACGCCGGGCCAAACAGAGCGCGTCCGACGGGCCGACGCAGGAGACGCCCATCGACCAGCACATCCCGAGCGTGGTCCCCGCGATCGGCGAAGAGACGTCCACCGAGGGAATGTTCCCGCACGACGACGCGCCCACGATGGTCGACAAGATGAGCCGCTTCGACGTGCTCGACGCCCTGCCGGCCGACACCACGACGACCAAGCTCGCGCCTCCGTTCATCCCCGAGCCGCCCGACTCCACCCCGAGCGACTCGGGCGCATTTCCGCGAGCGGTCGTCTCGGCGCCGCTGTCGGCGCCGCGCTCGCCGCCGGCCTCCCAGCCGGGGCACTCGCCCTCGATGCCGCCTCCGGTGCCGCCGACGTTCGGGCCGCCGCCGTCTCGTTCGTGGTCGCCGATGAGCCCCGAAGAGAGCGGTGATCTTCGTCGCGAGCTCGGGATGCGATCGGCCAACGCGCGCCTCTTGGTGGTGCTGGGCATCCTCGCGCTGGCCACGACGGTCGCCCTGTACGTCGTCCTTCGCTGATCCGCGCGTGCTCAGGACCAGCGCCTGAGGTGTGGACCTGTCGGCTCCCGGGCGCCCGCGTCTCACTGGGGCAGCCCGCGACTCCATGCGCGAAAGCGCCGAGGCGAGTTGGCACGAACGCCACGATTGGGGCGCCCGCGGGCCGAATTCACGGTGGCGAACGAGCGGCATGGAACTGGCAAACGGCTCCCGCGGTGCCTTCCGCCTACCAGCCCGGAACCGTGATCAACGCCAAGTACCGCCTGGTGCGGCGGCTCGGCGTCGGCGGCATGGGTGAGGTCTGGGTCGCGCGGAATCTGACGCTCCACGCCGAGACGGCCATCAAGGTCCTGCGGCGCGACCTCGCCGAGAGCGGAGAGATCCACGAGCGGCTCTTGGACGAGGCGCGGGCCGCCGCTCAGCTCGAGCACCCCTCGATCGTACGTGTCTACGACTTCGGTCGCGCCGAGCCCGGTGATCCGTTCATCGTCATGGAGGTCCTACGGGGGAGCTCCCTCGGGCACATGCTCGACGCGCAGGGCGCGCTCTGCCCCACCTACGTGGGGCAGATCCTCCTCCCCATCCTCAGCGCCCTCGCGTTCGCGCACGACAAGAAGATCGTCCACCGCGACATCAAGCCGGACAACATCATCCTCGCCCTCGAGCCGAACGGTGACGTCGTCCCGAAGCTCCTCGACTTCGGCATCGCCAAGCTCCCGCACCGCACCGCTTCGTCGAGCGATGCCGATGCGTCCGACACGCGCGCGCCTCGCGCCGAGATCGCGCGGCTCACTCGCAGCGGCAAGCTCGTCGGTACCCCCGCCTACATGGCTCCCGAGGCCGCACGGGGAGACGACATCGACGGCCGCAGCGATATCTGGGCGCTGGGGGTCGTGTTCTACGAGGCGATCACGGGCACGCTCCCGTTCCACGGTGACGACGTCGAGGCGACGCTGGTCGACGTTCTGACGGCCGAGCCGCCGAGCATCCTCTCGCAGGGCATCGACGACCCCGAGCTCTGGGCGATCCTCTCTCGCGCCCTCGCCAAAGACCCCGCCGACAGGTGGCCCGATGCGCGCGCTTTCGGCGTCGCCCTCTCGGCCTGGCTCCAGGCCCGCGGCACGGATGCCGATCTCTCCGGCCGCGCGCTCGACAAGGTCTGGCCGAACGCGCGTCCGGCTACGCCGCCGCGTCCGGTGACCTCCATCCATCGCGCCATCCGGCGCCTCTCGCTCGTCAGCACGGGGCTCGTCACCCCACCTCGGCTCGTTGCCCCGAGCGCGGCCGCTCCGCGCGCTGCGCGGACCGGCTTCCTCGCGAGCTCGGCGATCCTCCTGGCCCTCATCGGCGGGCTGGCCGCCCGGCCGCACGCCGAGGCGACCGCCTCTTCGGACGAGCGGGCCACCGACGCCGTGGTCGCCGCGGTCCACGTCGACCCGCCCCCCGCTCTCGTCGTCGAGCCCCCTCCGCAGATCACCCAGCCCCGCGCCGAAGCGCCTTCGATCGACGAGCGCGGCGTCGCGAGCGCGCCCGCCGATGCGCCCAAGCGGCGAGCGCGCTCCGCCGTCCCGACGGCGGGGCGCCCTCTCCCCCTCCCGGATCGCCCGAATTTCTGATCGCAAGCCGGCACAGATGACCATTCTGTCAGCTTATCGAGGCCGAGTGGTCGGGGTCGCGATCTTGGGCGCGGCCGCGCTCTCGTCGCTCGGTTGCAGCACCGTCCCGCCTCCGAGCCCGCGCGCGGTCGCCGCGGCCGACGCGGCCGATCTCGATCTGGCGCGACAGCTCTTCTCGGAGGGCCTCCGCGCTTCTCGTCAGGAGCGCTGGGACGACGCGTACGCGGCGTTCAGCCGCGCCGCCGAGCTCCATACCGGCTCGCTCGTCATCTATTCGCTCGCCGTCTCGGAGATGAAGACCGGGCGCCTAGTGGTCGCGATCGAGCATTTTCGTAGGTTCCTCGTGATGCCGACCGAGCCCGAGACGGCGCGCTTCGTCCCCGCCGCCCGGCAGGCGATCGGCGAGCTCGAGAGGCGTGTCGCGCGCCTCAAGGTCGAGGTCGATCCGGGCGCACCACCCGATCTGCGGGTCGAGCTCGACGGCATCCTCGTCTCGCCCGCCTCGGTGGGGGCCTACCGGCTGATCGATCCCGGCCCCCATGTGCTGCGCGGCACCGCCGACGACCACACCGCCGTCGAGCGCACCTTCGTCGCCGCCGAGGGCAGCACGACCGAGCTCACCCTCCGCCCCGCTCCCGCGCCCATCCGCTCGATCGGCGAGGCCGACCCCGAGGTCGTCCCGTTCGCCCTCATGGGTACGGGCGGGGGCGTCTTCTTGGTCGGGGCCGGCGTCGGCATCGCCGGCATCGCCGAGTCCAGCAAGGTGGCCTCGATGGACTCACCCGAGGGGGAGAGCGCCCGCGCCAAGACGATCGCCGGCGAGGCGCTCGGCGCCGCGGGCGTGATCACGGCGGGCGTCGGCGTCGTCCTCTACGTCCTGCGGGGCGAGCGCGAGCCGAGCGGCGTCGCGATGCGCTTCGACTGATCCGCTCTGCGAGATCGTCAGAAGTAGGCCGGCCACAACAAGAACGACACCTTCGTCAGGAAAAAGTCGATGACGAGGATCGCGATCGAGGTCGTGACGACGGCCGACGTGGTGGAGGTGCCGACGCCCTCGGTGCCCCCGCGGGTGGTCATGCCGAAGTGGCAGCCGATGATCGCGATGACGGCGCCAAAGAATGGTGTCTTGAACATGCCGCTGTAGAAGTCGCGGAAGTTGACGGTGGTGAGGGCCGTCTTGAGAAAGAACGTGGAGGGGATGCCGAACTCGATGTCGGTGATCACCATCGCCCCCGAAAAGCCGAGCACGAGGGCGAACGCGCAGAGGAGCGGCATGACGAAGGTGCACGCGATCAGGCGGGGCAGGACGAGCTTCTTCAGCGGGTCGGCGCCGAGCTGATCGGATACCGCGAGCCAGAACGTCCAGGCGGCCGGGACGAGGCCCAGCGCGTAGAGCTCCCAGCTTCCCGCGGCGAACCAGG
>CALKVR010000030.1 GCA_938004815.1 uncultured Polyangiaceae bacterium
CGCCGTACACGTGAAAGCCGGGGAGCCACCCCTCTTCGTCGTAGGGAACGCCGAAGCGGTCGAGCGCCCACCGCGCCTTTTCGTTGAAGTGCGAGAAGCGGATCGTCACGAGCTTGGTGCGCACGAGGACCAGGCTTAGGAGCGCCGGCTACCTCCGACAAGCCATCGGCGTTGCCTCGCTCTCGAGAAACTGATAATCACTTGCAACAGCTGCATGCAGAGGAGCTCGAGCGACGAGAGCGTCGAGGCGTTCGTGCACGATCACGCGCGGCTGACTGCGCTCGTGACGAGGCTGCGCGATCAGCTCGCGGCGCCCCCCGCGTCGGGGCCGACCGACGCGCTGTGGGACGACTTGTCGGGGCACCTCGAGGAGCTCGAGGACGTGCTCTTCAGCCACTTTTCGCGCGAAGAAGAGGCGCTGTTCCCGTTCTTGATCGAGAACGTTCCCGCGAGCGCGAGCGCGGTCGCCGAGCTCGGTGGGTCACACGACGCGATCTGTCAGGCTCTCCTCGGAGCCGGCGCTGGGCGGCGGTGGCCGACGCCTACGAGGTCTTCCTCGAGGCCTACGCGGGGCACTCACGCCACGAGCACGACCTCTTCGACTCGATTGGGGCGGCGCTGTCGCCAGCGCAGCGCACGGAGCTTCGGACGCTCCTCGCCGGGCTCTGAGTGGTCAGGGGGGCGCGCTCGGGATCTCGGACCGAGTCACCACACCCCGCTCGGCGAGCCGCCAGAGCGCAGAGATCACCTTGGCCTTCAACGCGGCGTCGGCGCGGGCGTCCCGGGCGATCGGCAAGAGCGCGCGGGCGGCGGCGCGCTCACCATCGGGGTCGAGGCGCTCGCGGTCGACTCCCGCCGGAGCGAGCGCGCCGAGCAACGCGTCAGCGACCGCGCTGGCATCCGGCCCCCGCTCGCCGAGGCGCGCTGCGAGCGGACCGACCGCGATGTCGCGGTCCGGCGCGTGCCGGAGCGCGCGGAGGGCGACCGGGCCCCGCACCGGATCGTCGATCGCGCCGAGGAGGCCCGTCGCCCCCTCCTCCAGCGCCAGGCGCGCGAGGTCAGCCTCGTCGCCGCTCTCTGCTGCTTGCTTCCAGGCCTCGCCGTAGGTGCGCGCGGAGGCGCGAGCGGGGGCCTCGGTGCTCGGTACCGAAGACGAGGCCGCGCCAGCGCGCGCGGTGGGCTCGGACGAGCAGGCCAAGAGAAGCGGGAGAGCGGCCAGCGCGAGCGGACGCCGCCGCGCGCGTGCGCGTGGGGCTCCGGCGTTGTAGGGTCGCTGCATGGCCATCGTCATCCGCTACTGCTTGCAGTGAAACTATAAGCCCAAGGCCGCGGGTCTCGCGGCTGCGATCGAGGCGGCGACCGGGAGAAAGGCAGACATCGTCCCGGGGAGGGTGGGGCAGTTCGACGTCGAGGTCGACGGCGAGCTCGTCTTCTCCAAGGCGAGCGCGGGCCGCTTCCCGGAGCACGCCGAAGTCCTCGCGGCGCTCGGTTGACGGGTTCGTACTCGCCTCGCCGTGCCGCAGCAATCCGTCAGAACGCGCCGTCGCGCTTCACGAGCTCTTTGGAGACGATGCCCGCGGCGGCGAGCTGCTTGAGGTGCATGTCGAACGTCTGCATCCCGTAGGGGACGACGCCCTTTTCCATGACGTCCTTGAGGGGCGGGTTCTGCTCGGGGCGCTTGATGGCCTCGCGTGCGGTGCCGCTCGCGACGAGGATCTCGGCCGCCAGCACCAAGCCCTGCCCGTCGCGCCGGGGGACGAGGCGCTGGGCGACGATCCCTTGGAGCGCGTCGCCGATGCGCTCGCGGAGCTCGTTGGGGTTGCTCGACAGGCTGAGCATGCGGTGGACGGTGCGCGATACGTCGGGGGTGTGCATCGTCGTGAAGACGAGGTGGCCCGTCTCGGCGGCCTGCATCGTGATCTCGAGGGTCTCGCCGTCGCGCACCTCGCCGACCAGGATGACATCGGGATCTTGCCGGAGCGCGGCGCGGAGCGCGCGGGGAAAGCTGTCGGTGTCGATGCCGACCTCACGCTGGCTCACGCCCGAGCGGCTGTCGGTGTGCAAGAACTCGATCGGGTCCTCGATCGTGACGATGTGCTTCGGGAACGTCTGGTTGATGTGCCCGATCATCGAGGCGAGCGTCGTCGACTTGCCGTTGCCCGAAGCGCCGACGACCAGGACGAGCCCGCGATCGAGCTCGGCCAGGCTGCGAACCGGGGCCGGCAGCCCCAGCTCTTCGAACGCGGGGATCTTGAGCGGGATGCTGCGCATCACCACCGCGAGCGAGCCGCGCTGGCGGTAGACGTTCACGCGGAACCGGCCGATGCCGGGCGAGGCGTAGCTGGTGTCGAACTCACGCAGGTCGGAAACGTCCTCGATGCCGCGGTGCGAGAGGAGCAGGCGCGCGAGGGCCTCGGTGTCCTCGGGCTTCACCTTGTCGACGCGGAAGTAGACCATGTCGCCGCGGACGCGCGCGCCCGGGGGCTGGCCGACCTTGACGTGGATGTCGCTCGCGTTCGCGGCGAGGGCTTTTTGCAGCAACTGCTGCAGGAACTGCTCCGACGCGTACGGGGTCTGCCCGGCCGTGAGGGTACTTCAGAATACACGACAGGCGACAGGCGATTGACAACCGACAACGCGCGCTGCCGCCGGTGCGCTTGCTACGCCGGCAAGCCGGAGAGCCACGCTACTGCGCGATCAGTCTCGGTCGCTTTCGAGAACACGGGGCCGATGCCGCGCGCGCGCTCGAGGTGCGCGACCTCGGCGGCGGCGGTGAGAAAGGCCACGGGGAGCTCGGGGCGCGCCGCGCGAAGTGCCTCGGCGATGCTGGTCCCGCTCTCTTCGCCCACTTCGAGATCGAGGAGCGCGCCTCGCAGGGCAAGAGGATCGATGGCGCGCGCTTCGGCGGCCGAGCCGGCGACGACGACGTCGAACCCCCGCGCACACAAGAGGCGCGACGCAGCGGCGCGCGCGAGAGGAGAGTCGTCTACGTAGAGGATACGGCGCACCACGATGGCCGATGCCTACCAGCGGGCTCGGCATGAGGCCACCCAAAACGAGCTGGGTGCATTCCTCTGCGGCTCAGGCTAGAAACCTCGGATGTTCCGCCACGACTGGACGCTCCCCGAGGCCCGGGCGATCCACGACGCGCCGCTCTTCGAGCTCATCGACAAGGCGCGCGCCGTTCATCTCCAGCATCACCCCGCGGCCGAGGTGCAGCTCTGCACGCTCCTCAGCGTCAAGACGGGCGGCTGCCCCGAGGACTGCGCGTACTGCCCCCAGTCGAGCCACTACGAGACGACGGTCGGCCCCGAGAAGATGCTCGACGAGAAAGACGTCCTCGCCGCCGCCGCGCGCGCGAAGGATGCGGGCTCGACGCGGTT
Source organism: uncultured Polyangiaceae bacterium (assembly GCA_938004815.1). GTDB lineage: Bacteria > Myxococcota_A > Polyangia > Polyangiales > Polyangiaceae > Xiheicaenibacterium. The sequence continues at coordinate 3,384 of CALKVR010000030.1, forward strand.
CTGCATGGGCGCGGCGTGGCGCGAGGTGAAAGACGGCCCCGCCTTCGATCGCGTGCTCGGCATGGTCAAGGGCGTCAAGGCGCTCGGTCTCGAGGCGTGCTGCACGCTCGGCATGCTCACGCCCGATCAGGCGCGGCGCCTGAAAGAGGCGGGCCTCGACGCGTACAACCACAACCTCGACACTTCGCGCGAGGCCTACAAGTCGATCATCTCGACCCGCACCTACGACGACCGCCTGCGCACGCTCGCGGCGGTGCGCGAGGCCGGGATCACGATCTGCTCGGGCGGCATCATCGGCATGGGCGAGTCGATCGACGATCGTTGCCAAATGCTCGTCGAGCTCGCGCGGCTCGATCCGCACCCCGAGAGCGTGCCGGTGAACGCCCTCGTCCGCGTCGCGGGCACCCCGCTCGAGGCGCTGCCGCCGATCGATCCGCTCGACCTCGTGCGCATGATCGCCACCGCGCGCGTCATGATGCCGAAGGCGATGGTGCGCCTCAGCGCGGGCCGCACCGAGCTGCCGAAAGAGGCGCAGCTCCTCTGCATGTACGCCGGCGCCAACTCGATCTTCTACGGCGACCGCCTGCTGACGACGCCCAACCCGGGCAAGGACGAGGACCGCGAGCTCCTCGAGCGCGCGGGCGTCAGCGCGCGCGCCTGAGGCG
>CALKVR010000031.1 GCA_938004815.1 uncultured Polyangiaceae bacterium
GCAGGCCGTTGGCGGTGGGGGGGCCCCGCCGCGCGCAGCGCGGTGAGGGGGGAGGGCTGAGTTGCAGCCCTCCCGGATAGAAGCGCTCTGCGGGGACACCAGTCGCAGGCGCGATCTCGCAGCATGGCGGGGCGTTCTCGTCGCGTCTGGTCCCGCGAGGAAGCACGCCGCCAGTTCGGCGCGAGGTTACCCAGCGCCGGACCTCCCCTTTCAGCTAGTCCCGGACGGGCTTGGTCTTGCCCTTGCGCTTTCGCGCGGGCTTGTCGCCCTTCTTCTTGTCGCTCGGCTTCTTCTCGGCCGTCTTCTTCGGCTCCGATCGCTTCACCTTCCGGGGCCGCTTCTTCTTCCTGGGCTCGGCCTCGGCCTGGGCTTCGGTCTCGTCCTCGACCGGGGTGGGCGCGGCCGCCGGCTCGGGCGAGGGCTCGGCCTCGTTGCCGGCGACACGGGCGTCGATGGGCGGCGGCTCGGGCGCGGCGGGCGGTGATGGCGGGAGCGACGCGGCGGCGACCTCCGCCGGGGGTAGCGCCTCTTGGCCGAGCGCGTCGAGCGGCTCGGCTGGTGCCGGTTCGGGCGTCGCTGCCGCCGGCGCTTCGGTGCCACCGATCGAAAGACCGGCGCGGGACGCGAAGGCCGTCACCTCGGGGCCGAGGCGCGTGGCGCTGGCGGCGAGGACGCCGCCAGCGCACGCCATCGAAGCGAGCACGACGCCGAGCCCGACCCAGCGCCGCTTGTTGCGGCGAACCGCCGGCTCGGCGAGCACGCCCGCGACCGCCGCGCGCATGTCGGCCGCGCTGCGGTAGCGCAGGCTCGCGTGGCGAGCGAGCGCCCGGAGGGTGACGTCGTCGGCAGAGCGCGGGATGGCGCGCGACGGCGCGCGCTCGCTCGGCGCTTCGGGGCTGCCCTGAGTCTTGGCCTCGAGCAGCTTCACCGCGCTGTCGTCCGAGAACGGGAGCCGCCCGGTCAACATCTCGTACAGGATGACGCCGACGGCGTAGAGATCGGCGCGCTCGTCGACCTCGCCGGGGCGGGCCGCCTGCTCGGGCGCCATGTACTCGGGGGTGCCGTAGAGCGCGACCTCGGGGCGGCCCGGCGGGGGGGTCTCCAGATCGGCGCCGCTGGCGCGGTCGAGGGCGATGCCGAAGTCGAGCAGGGTGGGGTCACCATCGAGACCGATGACGATATTGTCAGGTTTGATATCGCGGTGGATGACCCCGCGAGCGTGGACCCGCTCCACGACGGCGAGGATGCGGTCGGCCATCTCCATCGCCTCGCGCCACGAGAGCGCGGGGTCTTGCCGCAGCCGGGCGCCGAGCGTCTGGCCCTCGCACCGCTCGAGGACGCTGAACGACACCCCCTCGGCGGTCCGGCCTACGTCGATGATCCGCACCACGCCGGCGACCTGCACCCGCGCGAGCACCTGCGCCTCCTTGCGAATCCGCTCGGCGGCCTGCTCGGTCGCGCCGTCGGCGCCGTCGGGCAGCTTGATGGCGACGGTGCGCCCCAGATCGGCGTGCTCCGCCTCGTGGACGATGGTCTTCGCGCCTTTGCCGAGGACGGCCGCCAGCCGGTAGCGCGTCCCCGGGATCACGCCGTCCTTCTCGTCGCGGATGGCCGAGAGCACGCTCGCGGTCGATGCGGGCCAGACCGGCTCCTGGATCTGCGGCGTCTTCATCGCCCCGAACAGCTTGCGCGCGTCGGCGACCAGCCGAGAGAAGTCCTTGCGCGTCCGCGCCGCTTCGCCCTCGAAGAGCCGGCACGCGAGCGCGGCGACGCGGGGCCTGACGCCGCGCTCGCCGCTCTCGAGCGGCGCGGCGCCGGCGAGCAGCCCGGCGAGCTCACGCGCGGCGGTGTGGGTCTTGTCGTAGCGCTTGTCGCGGTCGAACGCGGTGAGCTTCTCGATCACGTCGTCGAGCGCAGCCGGCGCGTCGCACAGCGCCGCGATCGGCGGCAGGTTGCGCTCGTTCTTGGCGACGGCCGCCATGTGGTCGCTCGCCTCTCCTTGGAGGAAGCGCCGGCCCGCACAGAGCTCCCACAGCATGACGCCGAGGGCATAAAGGTCGACGCGGAAGTCGCCCGGGTCGCCGTTCGCGACCTCCGGAGCGGTATAGCCGGGCTTCGCGAACACGACGCCCGCGACGGTGTGGCATCGGCGGTTTTCTCCACGGGCCGTCCCGAAGTCGATGATCTTCACGTCGCCGCCGTAGCTCACCATCACGTTCTGCGGAGACAGGTCGCGGTGCACGATCGCGAGCGGCTTGCCCTGCGCGTCCTGCCGATCGTGGACGTGGGCCAAGGCCTCGGCGCCGAGCTGCGCGATCGCGACCGCCTCGTGCCAGGCGACCTTCTGCCCGGTCGAGAGCGCACGCGAGCGGATATCGCCCAGGCTGCGCCCCTCGACGTACTCGACGACGACGTACGGCTCGCCGCTCTCGTCGTCGGTGGTCGCCTCGATGATCTTCGCCACGCCCCCGTGCTCGAGCTGCGCTTGCACGCGCGCCTCGTCGAGGAACCGGGCCTTGAAGCTGGCGTCGGTGCGGTGCTCCTGGCGGATGGTCTTGACGATCACCGGGCGCTCGGCGCCCTCGAGCCCGAGCGTCGCCGCGAGCATGACCTCGCCCATCCCGCCCTTGGCGATACGCCGGAGCAAGACGTACCGGCCGAACCGGCGAGGGAGATCGCTGGGGCTGAGCCCTGCCGGCCTTGGGGGTGAGACCGAAGTCGCCATGGGATGTCCCGTAAATTGCCGGGAAAAGTTGGGCCAAGTTCGTGGTCCCGCCCTGGCGATAGGGTGTGCCCGATTGCCGGCCCCCCGGCGTCCGGCTATACGCAATGGCGCCGATGCCGAAACGCATCGTCTCCTTGCACCGCGCCTGGGTCGCTCTGGCGCTGGTAGCCCTCGTGACAGGGCTCTTGGTCGCCCCGCGCCCGGCGCTCGCCGGCGAGACGGCCGAGCGCAGTGACGTCTCCGAGGCGGTAAGCGACGACCCGGGGTCCTGCGTGGACGACGGCTCGTCTCCGATGGGCGCCGTGACCGCTGCGGGCGCGCTCTGCCTCTTCTTCGACGACGACGACCTCCCGCCAGGGCTGTGCGCCGACGACGGCAGCGCCCGCGTGGCTCCGGCCCCCTCGCTGCCCGTTGCGCCCGACAGGATCGAGGGCTCTCCGCGGTGCCCGCTCGCCGTGGTCCTCCGCATCGAGGCCCACCGCAG
>CALKVR010000032.1 GCA_938004815.1 uncultured Polyangiaceae bacterium
GTCAAGCGCAAGGGCAAGACCTCGTTCATCGGCGTCGAGGCTGCGATCAACCTCGACTACACCACCAAGAACGACGACGAGACGGTCTGTCACTTCTGCCCGAACGAGTGCAAGCGCACCTTCATCGACACCAAGACGCCGACGGGCGAGACGAGCCGCTACATCGCCGGCTTCTCGTGCGAAAAGGGAACCGTCGAGAGTGAAGAGGCGATGCTCGCCCTGGTCGCCGATCGAAAGAAGACGGCCAAGCAGTTCCCCAACCTCATCGACTACGAAGCCAAGCTCGCCTTCCGCCATTTCTACGACACCGCGCCCATGCCCGCCGAGGGCACGCCCGTCAAAGACGTGCAGCTGAAGAAGGGCTTCTTCGGTATCCGCCGCACCGAGGTCACGCGCCCGTTCACGCGCAGCTCGAAAGAGGCGCAAGAGAAGCGCCGTCGCACCCGCATCGGCATGCCGCGGGCGATGAACATGTACTCGACGGCGCCGTACTTCCGCTCGTACTTCGAGGCGGCCGGCATCCCCAAGCAGAACGTCGTCTTCAGCGACGAGACGACCGAGGAGATGTGGGTCGAGGGCGGCAAGTACGGGTCGATCGACCCCTGCTACCCGTCCAAGGTCTGCCAGGCCCACATCCACAATCTGCTGTTCCACCAGCACACCGAGAAGAAGCCGCTCAAGTACATCTTCTTCCCGATCCTCACGCATGTGCCGAGCTTCGGCGAAGCGGTGATGGACAAGACGAGCTGCCCCATCGTCGCGGGCGTGCCCGACGTGATGAAGGCCGCGTTTACGAAGGAGGTCGACTTCTTCGCCCAGCGCGGCATCGAGTACCTCGACCCGGCGCTCACCTTCAGCGAGATGCACCTCACCGCGCGGCGCATGTTCGAGACGTGGGGCCCGCGCCTGGGTCTGACCGAAGACGAGAGCGATCACGCCCACAAGGAGGGCATGCGAGCGCTCGCCGCCTTCGAGCACGACCTGATGGAGAAGGGCCGCGCCATCCTCGAGACGGTCGAGGCCGAGAACCGGATCGCCATCCTCACCGTCGGCCGGCCCTACCACTCGGACCCGGGTCTGAACCACGGCATCCCCGAAGAGTTCCAGGTGCTCGGCTACCCGATCTTGAGCGTGCGCTCGCTCCCGCGCGACATGGACTACCTCTCACGGTACTTCAAAGAAGAGATCGCGCGCGGCCAGCACCCGCTCGACATCAACGACGTCTGGCCCGAGAACTACTCGGCCAACAGCGCCCAGAAGGTGTGGGGGGTGAAGTTCGCGGCTCGCCACCCCAACATGGTGCTGCTCGATCTCTCGAGCTTCAAGTGCGGCCACGACTCGCCGACCTATGGGGTGGTCGAGAGCATCGTGTCGACGAGCGCCACGCCGTACCAGGCGCTCCACGACATCGACGCCAACAAGCCGGGCGGCTCGATCAAGATCCGCGTCAAGACCTTCACCCACAGCCTCAAGCTCTACCAAGAGAACCTCGAGGATCTTGCGCAGAAGAAGCACAGCCTCGAGCTCAGCGTGGAGAAGAAGCGCCTCGAGCTCCTCACCCTGCGGCAGGCGCAGCTCGCCGACCGCAAGCAGACCGACGCCGAGCTCGACAAGCGCATCGTCGAGCTCGCCGAGCGCCTGCGCCGCTACGAAGCACCCCCGAAGAAACCCGAGCTGCCCCGCGAGCTCGTGCAGTTGAAGAAGAAGCAAGCTGACGGAACCGTTGCCCCCGTCGGGGCGTGACCGAGACAGTCCGAGGAGAACGAACGATGGAAACGACCAACCAGAGCCCCTCGAAGCGCCTCCCTGTCTTCAGCGCCGTCGCTGCGGCCGCCCCCCCCGAATCGCACAAGAGCGTCGAAGAGCTCGAGCAAGAGCTCGCCTTCTTCGAGAAGATCGAGCGCGAGCGCCTCGGCATCAAGGCCGACCGCAAGCAGTGGGTCGACAACATGCTCGACCCGACGATGACCCGCAAAGAGCGCGACAACGTCACGCTCCTCATCTCGGGCCTCACCGCCGCCCAAGACTTCCTCTGCGAGGGCGCGCTCCGCGGTCTCGGCTACAACGTCGAGTTCATCGGCGTCTGTGACAACGAGGGTCTGCAGGCGGGCAAAGAGTTCGGCAACCGCGGCCAGTGCAACCCCACGTACTTCACCGTCGGCAACCTGGTGAAGCACCTCATCGACCTCCGCGACAAGGAGGGGATGAAGTCCGAAGACGTGGTGAAGAACTACATCTTCCTCACGGCGGGCGCGTGCGGCCCGTGCCGCTTCGGCATGTACGTGACCGAGTACCGCAAGGCGCTGCGCGACAGCGGCTTCGATGGTTTCCGCGTCATGCTGTTCCAGCAAAAGGGCGGTCTCTCGCAGGCGACCGGCAACGACACCGGCCTGGAGATGAACCCCGCGTTCTTCATCTCGATCATCAAGGCGGTGGTCTGCGGCGACGTGCTCAACGCCCTCGCCTACCGCATCCGCCCCTACGAGGTCGTGCCCGGCGCGACCGAGAAGGCCGTCAGCGAAGCGAAGAAGATCCTCTACAAGGCGCTGTACGAGCAGACCAACATCTTCTGGGCGATCTTCAAGTGCCGCCGCCTTTTCGAGAAGATCGAGGTCGACAAGCTCCGCGCCAAGGCAAAGGTGTCGATCATCGGTGAGTTCTGGGCGATGACGACCGAGGGCGACGGCAACTACGCCCTGCAGCGGTTCCTCGAGACCGAAGGGTCCGAGAACGACATCCAGCTCACGACCGCGTGGCTCCTCTACAACATCTGGGAGACCGCCCGCGACACACGCGAGCGCATGTTCCTCCGCGGCATCGACGACGGTAACTACGGCCTCAAGGGCATCGCCGAGGACGACCTCGGCGTCTCCAAGCGCCTCGCCACGATGCGCCTCGCCGAGTGGGGCCTGCGCCTCGGCTTCCAGGCGTTCGCGCAGCCGATGGGCCTCTTCGGCTACCACCTGCCCGACATGGATCAGGTCGCCGAGGTCGCGCAGGACTACTACTCGAACGATCTCCGCGGCGGCGAGGGCCACATGGAGGTCGGCAAGCTCATCGTCAACGTCGTCAACAACAAGGCCCACATGACGCTCAGCGTGAAGCCGTTCGGCTGCATGCCGAGCTCGGGCGTCTCGGACGGCGTCCAGTCGCTCATCACCAACAAGTACCCGGGCACGATCTTCTGCGCGGTCGAGACGAGCGGTGACGGCGCCACGAACTTCTACAGCCGCGTCCAGATGTACATGTTCAAGGCACGCCTCGCCGCTCAAGAAGAGCTGCGCAAGGCCTACGCGGCATGCGGCGTCACCGAAGAAGAGGTGCGCGCGTTCCTCAAGGCGAACCCCAAGTACGCCTCGGCGCTCTACCACTCGCCCCACGTCGGCGCGGGCAGCGCCGTCAACCTGGTCAACGAGGTCGCCCCCCTCATCAAGATGACGCGCCTCGAGCGCACCAAGAAGGCCGTGGTCGACACGGCGACGTCGGCCGTCGCCGCCGCCAAGGCCGCCCCCGCCAAGGTCCGGGCCCTCGCGGCGTGGTGGCAAGACCCGGCGACGCAAGAGCGCCTCGGGCACGACGTCGAGCTCGTCCGCGATCTCGCCAAGGGCAAGGCCAACGAGCGCTTCGGGCCGCTGCTCAAGAAGCTCCTCGGCAAGGCGGTCTTCGAGAACAACGACGAGCTCGCGCACATCGTTCGCGAGGACGCCCAAGAGGCGATCGCCGCAGAAGAGTAGCGTCCCGCCCGTCTGGCGACCTCGTCTTGCTGGATGAGCGAGGGTGCCGCTCGTTCACCCCCCTGCCCCCCTCGCCTTCGGCGAGGGGGGATCAGGCTGAGAGCACGCGCACGCCGCGAAAGAACCGGCTGAGCCGCTCGAGATCGTCGACGTCGGTGGTGTAGACCACGTCACCACGCTGGGCGGCCGACGCCATGACGATGGCGTCGACGGCGGTAGCGCCCCTCACCGAGGCGATCGCCTCGCCCGCCAGGCGAGCGAGCGGATCGCTCAGCGGCTCCACGCGGACGGCGGCCAGAATTCGCTCGCGCAGATCCGTCCGCCCGCGCCACCACTCCGTGATCACGGCCGCTGGGACATTGATGCGAACGCGCGTCTCCATCGCGCGCTCCAGGACCTTGCGGATGCGTTGCCCCCTGCGCTCGAGCGCTATCAGCGCGCCCGTGTCGAACGTGACGCCGTCTTTCAAGGCGGAGCTCGACGGCCTTGACCGCGGCGCTGGGGGCCGGGCCGGCCCGACAATTCGGCGTCGACCGCGGCGCGATCGGCGTCTGAGAGCGAGGGCCCGCCGAGGTGGTCGACGAGATCTTGCATCCCCTCGAGCAGGCGCGCATCAGCCGCGAGCTCGGAGATCACCGCCGAGAGGTTCCCGCCGTGGAGACGCTTGGCCCGACGCCTCAACGCCGACAGGTCGGAGTAGCTCAGCGACACGCTCACTTTCTGGGTGGCTCCCGCACGCTTCGACACTGTCCTACCACGGTAGCACAACTCGATCCGAAACTGCTCGTGTGGCGGGCCC
>CALKVR010000033.1 GCA_938004815.1 uncultured Polyangiaceae bacterium
GCCTTGATGCCCGCGTCGAGCATGATCTCGAAGCTCATCGCGTCGACGAGGACGAGCTTCACCGATCGCGCGCTCGCGAGGCGCGCCACCCGATGGGCGACCTCGGGCGCATCCATGACCATCGTCGGCCGCTTGCCGGTGACGCGGATCGTCCCAAACGCGGCCTCGTAGCTCTCGGCGAAGCCGTCGCGCCAGCCACGGACGATATCGCGAACCGCCATGTCGACCTCGCCGCGGTAGAGCGCGCCGAGGAGCGGCACATAACGCTCGACGAAGAGTCGCTCGACCTGCGCCGCCGGGCGAGGTCCGCGCGCGGCGTCGAGCTCCATCGCTTGTCCGCGCCAACCTTGCATGACGAGGAGCCGCTCGGCCCGCTCGGCTTCGAGGCGCTCCGCTTCCAGACGCTCGGCTTCGACGCGCTCTCGCTCGACACGCTCCGCTTCGCGGAGTTCGGCCTCTAGCCGCTCCGCTTCGAGCCGGTCGGCTTCGACCCGCTCGGCTTCGACGCGCTCGGCCTCGGCTTGGGCGCGCTCGGCCTCTACGCGCTCGGCCTCGGCTTGCTCGGCTTCGAGACGCTCCAACTCGGTGCGCTCCATCATGACGAGATCGGGGAGCTTCGTCTGCTCGGCAGAGATGATGACCTCGGCGAGGTCCTGCCCTTCGTCGTTGTCTTCCGCGGCGTCGACCTCGGACGCAGCGTCGGCGTCCTCCTCCGGACGCAAAGTCGGTGCGACGGGCGGCGGCGACAGATCGGTGCGGCGCTCCTCGACCCGGGGGACCATCGACACGAGCGACCCGGCCCCGGCGTCCCACACCACCTCGTCGAGCGGCCGAGGGACCTTCAGCTCGATGTCTCGGTCGGCCTCTTCGAGCAGGATGCCGACGGAGACACGCGTCTCCGTGCGCGCTGCTTCGATCCAAGCCATGAGAGCGGCGGCGTCTTCGTCGCGGAGCCGGCCGCGTTCGGCCATTCCGCGGAGCGGTGGGATGCACACCAAGATCTCTCGCGCCGGCAACGCGGCCGCGCGGAACAGCTGGTCCGAGACGATCCAGCTCGGGTCCGCGTCCATCTCTCCGATCGGCGGCATCGCACCCCGGCGCGCCAGGGCCGACTCGACCGCGGCGTCGATGGATCGGGCGAGCTTGCCGGGCAACGTGGGCGCCGGGCGTGCGATGAGGGCGCGGGCGCGCCAGGCTTCGTCGCAGAGCCGCTCCTTGCCGGGGTCGTCGACGAAGCGAACGAAGCTCGGCTTCCGTGAACGGCTGAGCTCGCGCGCCTCGCTCTCGGGCTCGACGCGACCGCCACCCAGGACCTGGGCTCCCATGGGCTCGAGGGACATAGGCTTCGTCCATCCCAGAAATCGGCGTCCGGGGCCCACTTCTCGGCGGAAACTTCCGAACGTGAGGGCTGTCTTTCCCGGTCCGACCGCAGAAAAAGGAGGTCGACCATGACCGAGCCGAAGGCGGGGCCCGAATGGGTCCCCGCGCGTGCAGCCGTCCATCTGGCGAGGCGCCGCGAGATCGACTGGAGCACCACCATCATCGCCGCGGGATCGTTCCTCTTTCACTTCGGCGCGTTCAGCACCATCTACTCGGACTGGGCCGATCCGCCGATCGACGACGACCTCGTGATCGCCCAGCTCGTCGAGGACGCGCGCCAGCTCCCATCCGCCCCTGCGGTCGAAGAGCCCGAGCAGGTGCCCACTGTCGGAGAGGAACGCCCCGCCGCGACCGTCAGTCGGACCGAGCCGCGAGGCGAGAAGAGCGGCCCCACCCGGGGCACGGCTCCGGCCCAATCCAAAGCAGGCCGGCCCGACGCCGCCTCGATCGCGAGCGAGCTCGACCGCATGAACGTCGCCATGCTCGCCTCGCTCCGGTCGAGCGGCCCGTCGACCGATCGCGTCCTCGATTCGAGCACGATCTCCTTCGCCGAGCTCGACGCCGCCGCCGGACAGGCCGTCGCGACCCGCCCCGGCATCACGTTCGGCGGCGGCTCCGCCTACCGTCCCGGCGGCTCACAGACCCTCGCCGACCTCGGCAACCAGGGCCGCAGCGATGCCGCGCCATCCCGGGGCCGCTCCGCCTCGACCAAGCTCCAAGTCCCCGCCTGGTCGCTCCCGAATTGCCCGAAGGAGGGGGCCTGCGATCCGCCGCCCGCCGAGGTGCCGAACGCGCCTCAAGTCATCGCCAGCCTCCAGGGCATGTTCCGCCGTTGCTACCAGAACGGCCTCGACCGCGAAGATCCCGACATGGCCGGGTCCGTCCGCGTGACGGCGAAGATCGGCCCCAACGGCGAGGTCGTCTCCACCTCCGCGTCGGCGAGCGGCACCGTCACCAGCACCGTCGCCTCGTGCATCGCCTCCAAGGTCCAGGGCGCGCAGTTCTCTGCGCCGACGAACGGCCAGGGCGCGGTGCTCGTCATCCCGGTGGGGCTCAAGAAGCAATAGTCGATCGCTCCGCATCGAAGCGTCCTCAGGGCGCCGAGCGATGGAGGCGCGCCGTGAGATCGCACAGCGCACGCAGCTCCGAGAGGCGGCGGGCCACCGCATCCTCGAACGTCTCCACACGAGGCGGACGCGCCATCCTGGCTTGCGCATCGGCGGGGGCCTCGAGCGATGCGATCGCGCGCAGCGCGGCCAGCCGCGCCGCGACCACCTCGGGACGCAGGTCATTCTTCATCGCCGCTCTCGAGCTTCTCGATGTCGGCGACGTCTTGGGGCCGCCCGGCGAGCCGCTTCATTGCGATCAGCTTCGCGCGCCCCACGACGGACAGCGGCCCTTCGGGGAGCTCGATTCGTAGACGATCGTCGAGCATCGTGGCCATCGCGCTCTCCGTCAGGATGAAATCGAGGATCAGGCGCTCTGTGCCTTCGAGCTTGCTCACGCGCTGCACGTGCCGCTCTCGCGGCGTGCCGGCGTCGAAGCTCATCGGCAGCGCCGCGTACGCGTAGCCGAGCGGCCGGACGCATCGAGAGCCCGACCCAGGTCGACCCGCGCCACGAGGATATCGATGTCCTTCGTGGTTCGGGTGGCGCCGTGGATCGTCACGGCCACGCCCCCACAGATCGCGTACGCGATGTTGGCGGTATCCAACGCGCGCGCCACACCGAAGAGCTCATCGACCAGGTTCAATGCACCGGAGTATACGCCGGCGGCTCGACTCTGCGTGGCGGCGCTACTACCGTGCGGCTCGCCCATGCTCGCCGAGTCCCTCGCTGCCGTGACGACCGCGCGTCGGGTCGACGACTCTCGCTTCGTGCTCGACGTGCCCGACGGGTACCAGCAGGGGCGCGGAGCGTTCGGCGGGCTCACGCTCGCGGCGATCGTGCGTGCCGTCGACGCGGTGCACGGCGGCCCCGAGCGCGCGGTACGCACGCTGACGGCCGAGCTCTGCGGCCCGGTGCTCGTCGGGCCGGCCGACATCACGATCGAGCCGCTTCGTCTCGGGTCCGGGACATCGACGGTGGCGGCGCGCATCACCCAAGACGGCGAGCTTCGCACCCACGCCGTCCTCGTGCTCGGTCGTGACCGAGCGCGAGACGCCGAACATCGCGGCATCGACACGCCGCAGCTGCCCGACTGGCGCGATCTCGCGGCTGTCCCCGACGGTGTGCTGCCGCCTCCCTTCGCTCGACACTTCGAGTTTCGCCCGAACGGGCATCCCCCTTTTGCAGGAGCGAGCGAAGCGCGCGCCGCCGGCTTCATCCGTCCGCGCAACCCTGGCCCGGCGCGCGACGCCGCCTACGTCACCGCGCTCGCCGACGCGTGGTGGCCGGCGCTGTTCCCCGTCATGAGCGCGCCCCGCCCGATGGCGACCATCACGTTCACCCTCGATCTGGTCTCGAGCCCCGAGGGGCTCGAGACCGAAGCGCCGTACTACCACGAGGCGCACACGCTCGTTTCGCACGCCGGCTTCGCGCCCGAGCTGCGAACCCTCTGGGGGCACGACGGGCGCCTCCTCGCGATCAACCACCAGACCTTCGTCGTCGTAGCGTAGCGGTGCCGACGGATGCCCGAGCTGGCCGAGGTGGAGACGGTGTGCCGCGTGATGCGGAGCGCCCTCGTCGGCAAGCGTATCGAGCGCGTCGAGGTCGCGACCGACCGCATCGTCTACTCGAAGCATTCGCGCAAGGCGATAGAAGCCGCGCTCGTCGGACGCGTGGTCGAGGCGATCGGGCGGCGAGGCAAGACGTTCTGGATCTCGCTTCGGGGGGACGGCCCCACCGTGTACGGCCACCTCGGGATGAGCGGTTGGATCCGTGAGGTGGGCATCGAGGGCACGCGCCTCTACAGCCACGGCGACGCGCCGCTCGACGACGCCACCGGCAGGCCACGCTTCCTCAAGCTCCTCATCGGCGTGCGCGGGAAACGAGCGATCGCCTTCACCGATCCACGGCGGCTCGGGCGCATTTGGCTCGGCGACGGCCCCGCCACCGATCCTCGGGTGAACAATCTCGGCCCCGACGCCCTCGATGAGCTGCCGTCAGCCCGCGAGCTCCTCGAGCTCTTCCGTCGCAGGCGCATCCCCATCAAGGCCGTCCTCCTCGATCAGAGCACCCTCGCTGGCCTCGGCACCTGGCTCGCCGACGAGGTCCTGTACCAGGCGCGCATCGCGCCCAAGCGCGTCGCCGCCTCTCTCGACGCGGGCGAGGTCGCCGCTCTCCGCCGCGCGATCCTCTCGGTCCTCCGGCGCGCCGTGAGCGTCGGCGCCGATCATCGCCGCTTTCCCAAGAGCTGGCTCTTCGAGCACCGCTGGGGTGGCACGCGCGGCTCCACAGAGATCGGCGGCCACCCCATCGTCCGCGAAGAGGTCGGCGGCCGCACGACCGCGTGGGTGCCGGCCGTGCAGAAGTAGAGGGGCGCGGGCTCGAGCCCGGCCATCACTTCATTCGATCGAGGTTGGTGCAGGCGAGCGTCTCGCCCGCATCGCATGCTTTGCGGTAGAGGCGTCTCGCCTCCTGCTCGTCTCTTGCGACGCCGCGGCCGTGCTGGAGCATCGCGCCGAAATTGTTGCAGCCGAGGGGGAAGCCCTGATCGCAAGCGTGGCGGTAGTACCGCGCCGCTTCGCCATCGTCTGCTACGATCCCCCTCCCCTTCTCGTAGCTCCGACCGAGGCGGACCGTACCCAGCAGGTCGCCCCCGTCGAAGGCTTTGCGGTAGAGGCGCGCCGCCTCCTTGTCGTCTCGTGCGACGCCGCGACCGTTCTCGTACAACC
>CALKVR010000034.1 GCA_938004815.1 uncultured Polyangiaceae bacterium
GGCCTCGCGCAACGCGTTGGCGCGCTCGACGGTTCCGAGCCAGCGCTCCGCTTCGGCGGCCGCGATCTCCTTCTTTCGGGTGGCCTCGGTCTCGGCGGTCGCGAACGCCGATTGCGCGCGCTGGAGCGCGTGCTCCCGGAGCGCGAGGAGCTTCTTGATTCGACCGAGCCGCTCCTTCGTCACTTGCCACCCCGGACGCAGGCCTTGAGGCTCGTGATCGCGCTCGCGCGCGTCGCCGGCTCGTCGAGGCCCTGGCGGATGTAGCTCTCGAGCTTGGGGCTGGCGGTGATGGCCGCGTCGACGCGCGGATCGCTGCCGGCGACGTACGCGCCGATCTTGATGAGGTCCGAGGCCTCACGGTATGCGCCGAGGAGACCGCGCGCCTCGGTGGCGAGCTGGTAGTGCTCGGGGGTCGAGACCTCTCGCGAGACGCGGGACACGCTGCGAAGGACGTCGACCGCAGGGTAGACACCGCGCTCACCCATCGCGCGCGACAAGAGGATGTGCCCGTCGAGGATGCCGCGAACCGCGTCGGCGATCGGATCGTTCATGTCGTCGCCTTCGACGAGCACGGTGTAGATGGCGGTGATCGATCCCTCTCCGGCGTCGTTGCCGGGCCGCTCGAGCAGCGTGGGCAGCGCCGCGAAGACCGACGGCGTGTAGCCCTTGGTGACGGGGGGCTCGCCCGCCGCGAGCGAGGCCTCGCGGAGGGCCATCGCGAACCGCGTGACCGAGTCCATGACCAGGAGGACGTTCGCGCCCTTGTCACGAAAGTGCTCGGCGATCGCGGTCGCTGCGAGCGCTCCCTGCACGCGCACGAGAGGAGCCTGGTCGCTGGTGGCGGCGACCACGATGCTGCGCGCGAGCCCCGGACCGAGCGCCCCGCGCACGAAGTCGCCGACCTCGCGACCGCGCTCGCCCACCAGCGACACCACCACGACGTCGGCTTGGGCCCGGCGACACAGCATGGCGAGGAGGGTGCTCTTGCCCACACCGGTCCCGGCGAAGAGCCCTACGCGCTGGCCACGGCCGAGCGGCAGGATGCCGTCGAGCACGCGAACCCCCGTCTCGAGCGGGACATGAATGGGCTTGCGGTTGAATGACGGCGGAGGCTTTCGATAGAGCGGGACGCGGTGCGGGCAGACCGGCACCGGGCCGTCGTCGAGCGGCATGCCGAACGCGTCGAGCACGCGACCGAGCAGCGCTTCACCCGCGGGCACCGACGAGCCGTGCGGGCGTGAACGAACGGGCGCGCCGGGCTCGACGCCCTGGGTGGAGCCGAGGGGCGCACAGAGGAGCCTACCGTTCTTGAAGCCGAGCACTTCGACGGCGAGCTTGCGATCGGCGAGATCGATCTCGAGCCGACCACCGGTCGGCTCGGTCAGCCCCGCGACCTCGACCAGCATGCCGACCACGTCGTGCACCCGGCCGACGGGGCTCGGCCCACGCGAGGCCTTGGCGCGCGCGACGTAAGGGTCGAAGTCGATCACGGCTCCTCCTCGAGGCCGAGCGAATCGCGCACGGCGTCGAGCCGGGCGCGCATCCCGGCCGCGACGCGACCGTAGCGACCACGGATCTCGATCTGCGTCGCCTCGAGCCGGTCGTCGACCACGACGTCGACCTCGTTCTTGACCCCTCCGAGCTCGGCCTCGCCCGCGCCGAGGTGGGCCGAGAGCTGGGGCGCGACGCGTACTTCGACGGCGTCCTCCGTGGCGAGGGTCTCGATGCCCTCTCGCACCCAGCCCCGGATGATCGAAGGGTCGGTGGCGAGCTCTCGCCCCACGACGCGCTCGGCGATCACGCAGGCGAGGCGCACGAGCGACTCTTCGCTCGTCTCGAGGGCCTGGCGCCGCGCGGCGCGAACCGCTTCGGCCGCGTTCTCGACCACCTCGCGGAGCTCGGCGTTCTTGGCGGCGAGCTCCATCGAGAGCGCCTCGACCGCGGGGAGCGACGGCGAGCGCAGTCCGGCGAGCTCGACCTCGGCGAGGAGATCGCCGGCGTGGCTGGGCCGCATCGAGGGCGATCGCCCATCGGGCGGGAGGCTGCGCGGTCGCACCGAGGAGAGCGTCGTGACGACGACCTTGAGGTCATCGTCGGGGTGGGGCGCGTTGGCGTTGGCAGAGAGCCACGCCGGCGGTGTGGGCTCGGGCTCGAGGAAGCTCCCCCAGGCGGGGGCGACGGGCGGCAGCGATACGGCTTTGTCGTTCAGCATCAGCGTCCCAGATCGATCTGGCCTTCGGACTCGAGGCGGAGCGCGGTCTCGATGATCTCGGTGCGAGCCTTCTCGAGCTCTGCCTTCTTGGGGTTGGGCAACAGCTCCATGTCATCGCGGAGCACGTCGGCTGCGCGCTGCGAGAGGCCACCGAAGACCGCGGCGAGCACCTCTTCGGGGGCGCCCTTGAGCGCGGTCGTGAGGCGATCGCTCGGGATCTCGCGGAGCAGGGTGCGCATCGCGCGGGAGTCGAGGCGCGCGAGGTCGGTGAAGGTAAACATCGAGAGGCGCAGGTCGCGCGACAGATCGGGGTTGTCGGCCTCGAGCTTGGCCAGGACCTCGCCCGCCATCTCCTTGTCGCCAGCGTTGAGGATCTGGGCGGCGCGCGCCATCCCGTCGATGCCGATCGCCGCGGTCGCGCCGTCCGAGGCCGGGAGCTCGCCCGCGAGCGCGGCCGCGGCCTCTTCGAGCGTGCTGGCAGGCACCTCCGTCAACCGGCTGACGCGCTTGACGATGGCCGTCTGGCGGTCCCGGTTCATCCCGGCGAGCACCGCGGCGGCCGTCGTCGGCTCGAGGCGCGAGAGGATCGCGGCCGCGAGCTGGGGCGGCTCGCGGCCGAGCAGCGCGGCCACCGCCTCGGGAGGCGCGGCCTCGAGGCGCGCGAGCGGGCTCGTCACCCCGTCCTCGAACACGCCGCGCGCGCGCTCTTCACCGAACGCGCCCACCGCCAGGCGCCGCAGATACGGCAAGCCGCCGCGCGGGACGGCCACCGCCTTGGAGGACTGATCGACGAAGTCCTTGTAGGTCGCGTCGAGCGCGTCCGCCGGGACCTCGCGCATCGTGGAGGCCACCGAGCGGAGCTTGCGGAGCTCGGCTTCGGAGAGCTCGGAGACGATGGGGGCCGCGACCTTCTCGTCGAGCGAGAGGAGGAAGACCACGGCTTTCTCGGGACCGGTCAGCATGACGGGGACATTCGCAACGAGCGTGCCGGTACGGCAGCCGGGGGGGCCGCCGAGACCAGACGGGTCAGACG
Source organism: uncultured Polyangiaceae bacterium (assembly GCA_938004815.1). Lineage (GTDB taxonomy): Bacteria > Myxococcota_A > Polyangia > Polyangiales > Polyangiaceae > Xiheicaenibacterium. The sequence continues at coordinate 3,246 of CALKVR010000034.1, forward strand.
GCCGCGCGCTGGGTCTCTTGCTCGGCGCCGCCGAGCCAGTGTCGGATGATGAGGGCGGCGGTCGCGGGGTCCTCTTCGGCGCGGCGCAGCGCTTCGTCACGCGGCGGGAGCAGCGGGGCGATCTCGACGCCCTCGATCTGCGCCGCCGCCGGCGTCACGGTCACGGTCGCGAGCCGCTCTCTCTCTGCGCGAGCCTTCTTGCGCGATCGGCGCAGCATGACGAGGCCCATCAACGCGAACAGGCCGAGGGCGCCGCCGGCGGCGTGAGGCAGGAAGGGCCGGTACTTTTCGAGAGGGCTGGCCACGGCCGCGGGCACCGGCGCATCGGCCACTTCGGGGGCAGCCGCCATGAACGGAATGCACTCGACCGTGATGAGGTCTTCACGGCGGTCGTCGGCGCCCACCGCGCTCCGGACCAGCTTCTCGATCTGCTCGAGCTCTTCGGGGTCTCGCAGCGAGACGTACGGAGCGCCGCTCTCGTCCGTCCCCGAGACGCCGTCGACGACCACCGCGACGGCCAGACGCTTGAGCGTGCTCGACCGGTTGACGCGGCGCTCGGTCACGCGGTCGACCTCGAAGTTGCGGGTGTGCTGGCGGCGAACGACCCCGGCGGCGCTCACCTCTTCGATCTCGGCGTCGGCGTCGCCCGTGGGCAGATTGCTCTCTGCGCCGGGCACACCGGCGACGGTGTCGGCGGGCGCGTCGCCCGTGCGCTCGATCAAGAGCTCCTCGCTGCGAAGGGCGGTCGCCTTGGGCTTGAACTTGTCTTCTGTGCGCTCGGTCTCCGCGTGGTCGAGCTCGGCGCTGACGCGGACGTCGGCGTGGCCGGGGCCGAGGACGCGCTCGAGCATCGTGCGCACGCGCTCCTCCATCGACCGCTCGAGCTCCCGCGCCGAGGCCGACGGATCGTCCTCTGCGCCGGCCGACTTGCCGTCCTTGTCGTTCTTGGGCTTGCGCAAGAGGGCGCCCTCCGTGGTCGCGAGGGCGACGCGATCGGGAGAGAGCCCCGGAACCGCGGCGCCGACCAGGTGGACGATCGCCGAGATCTCCTGCTGGCCGAGCTCACGCCCGGGCTTGAGCTTGACCACCACCGAGGCCGAGCCCGGCTCGCGCTTCTGCACGAAGACGCTCTTTTCGGGCTGAACCAGGTGAACCCTGGCGCTCTCGACGGCCGAGACCGACGAGATGGTGCGAGACAGCTCGCCCTCCATCGCCCGCCGGAACATGACCTGCTGCTCGAACTCGGTCGCGCCGAGGCGCATCTTGTCGAAGCTCTCGAACCCGACGCCACCGCCCCGCGGCAGCCCCGCGCCGGCGATGTCGAGGCGCAGCTCGTGGACCCGGCTCTCGGGGACCTCGATGCTCCCACCGTCGGTCACCTTGTAGGGCGCCTTCATCTCCTTGAGCTTCTGGGTCACGCTGGCGGCGTCCTCGGCGGAGAGCTTGCCGAACAGGACGGCGTAGGGCTCCGACACCGTGCCGTGGACGAGCCAGGCCGTGAGCGCGATCCCGACCAGCAGGGTCGTGGCGATCAGGATGATGGCGGGCTTCGACATCGATCGGACGCGCCCGCCAAAGGATGCGATCCGATCCTTCAGCCCACCCCCGGTCGCTTCTCTCATCTCGTCAGACATTGGTTCGCCACAGCTCCTGGAAGGCGTCGAGCAGCTTGTTTCGGATGGTCCCGACCAGCTTCATCGAGATCTCTGCCTCTTTCACCGCGATCATCGTCCCGTGCAGATCGTCGGTCGCGCCCCGCGCGAGCGCTTCGGCCTGCTTGGTCGCTTCGACCTTCGACGTGGCCGCCTCCGAGAGCAGCCCGCCGAGCACGTCGGCAAAACCGATCGGCTGCGCGGTCTCGGTCTCCAGCCCCTCGATGCGAGGCTGCTGAATCCCCTCGACCCCAGCAGCTCCCCCCTCACGCAGTGAGGGGGGCAGGGGGGGTGAAATCGCAGAGACGGACGACATCGAGCACTCCTACGAGTCAGTTCTGGTCACTGGCCTATCTTCAGCGCGGACCGTGCCATCGTCTTCACGCTCTCGATCGTCGCGACGCCCTCGTAGGCCCGCGAAGCCGTCATGAGGTTGACCATCTCCGTCACCACGTTGACATTCGGGTACTCGACGTAGCCGTCACCGTCGGCGTCGGGGTGCGACGGGTCGTAGACCATCTGCCCGGGGTCGGTGTCCTCGCGCACCTCGGCGAGATCGACCCGCATCACCGCGTTGAGCACGGCGTCCATCGACCGATTTCGCAGCGGCTTGGCCTCGAAGACGGGGTCGACGCGCTTGTACGGCTCGCCGTCGGCGCCGCGCGTCGTGCGCGCGTTCGCCAGGTTCGAGGCGATCACGTTCATGCGCGACCGCTCGGCGGTGAGCCCGCTGGCCGCGACTTCCATCGCCGAGAAGACGCCGGGCCCGCTGGGGGGCAACCCTCGAATCGCGCTCATCCGCCGCGCCCGTCCTGCGCCGCCCAGAGAATGCTGGAGAGCTCGGCGGCTGCGAGCGTGCTCACCGTCTCGTAGCGAAGGTGGTTCGCCGAGATCTTCACGACCTCGCGGTCCAGGCTCACGGAGTTCCCGTCGGCGTCGGCCGGCGTCGACTCGTCGATCGTGACGCGGGTGGCCGTCTCGGCTTGTCCCGTCCCCATGTGGCGCTCGTCGGTCTTCTTCATCGCCGCCGCGAGCGCGCCGGAGAAGCTGTCGACCCGCTCCAGATCACGCGGGCGAAACCCGGGCGTGTCCACGTTGGCCAGGTTCGACGCGAGGACGTTGTGCCGCGCGAGGTGGTAGTCCAGGCCGGTCTCGAGGCGTTCGATGTGACCGAGGATTCTCATACTGCGCTCGAGCACCGAGCAAGCGGTGTGCCGCCCCCATGGCGCGTCGATTGCTTGAGCGCGTCTCGCGATGATCAAGCTCACCCGGCTCAACCAGCAGCTCGTGGCCATCAACCCCGAGAACATCCTCTGGGCCGACGCCTCGCCCGACACGACCCTATGTATGTCCGGGGGCGAGAAAGTCTTGGTTCGAGAATCTCTGGACGAGCTTCTCGACAAGGTCATCGCGTACCAGCGGCTCATCCGAAAGGAACAGGAGCCCACCTTCAGCGCCAACCCCAACGAGCCGTAAGCAAGGAGACCCCCCGTGGATATCGGCATCATCATCGGCGTCGTGGTCGCCTTCGGCTGCATCCTCCTCGGCAACATGCTCGAGGGCGGGCACATCGGCTCCATCGTGGGCGGGCCCGCCTTTCTCATCGTGATCGGCGGCACGGTCGGCGCGGTCATGGTCCAGTACCCGCTCGCCCAGTGCGCCGACTCGCTCAAGGCCGCGAAGAAGCTCTTCAAGAAGCCGTCTCACGACGCCGCCAAGCTCGTCGACGAGATCGTCGAGTTCGCCCAGAAGGCGCGCAAGGACGGCGTGCTCGGCCTCGAGAAGGTCGCGGGCAGCGCCTCGCACCCCTTCTTGACCAAGGGCCTGTTGATGGCGGTCGACGGCTCGGACTCGAACGCGATCCGCTCGACGCTCGAAACGATCATCACCCAAGAAGAGACGCACGCCGAGAACGCGGCCAAGGTCTATGAAGCCGGCGGCGGCTACTGCCCGACGATCGGCATCATCGGCGCCGTCCTCGGCCTCATCCACGTCATGTCGAACCTCGCCGACATCAACGCGGTCGGCACCGGCATCGCGGCCGCGTTCGTCGCGACGATCTACGGCGTCGCCGCGGCCAACATCTTCTTCCTCCCCCTCGCGGGTCGCATCAAGTTCCGCCAGCACGAAGAGACGCACGTGATGGAGCTCATGCTCGCCGGCGTCCTCGCCATCCAAGAAGGCCTGAACCCCAAGCTCGTTCGCGAGCGGCTCGCGGCGTTCATCCCCGCGCACGACGGCAAGCACGGCGCGGCGGCGGGCGCGGCAGAGAAGGCCGCCGCCTGATCTCAGGGAACGACCGATGGCGCGCAAAAAGAAGCACGGAGAGCACGTCAACCACGAGCGATGGCTCGTGAGCTACGCAGACTTCATCACGCTGCTCTTCGCGTTCTTCGTCGTCATGTTCGCCGTCTCGCAGGTCGACACCAAGAAGGTCGGCCGCTTCACCGAGTCGTTCTCCAACGCCGTCGGCCTCATCACGGCGCCGGCGGGCGCGGGCCTCTTGCCCGGCGAGGGCGACCTCCCCGAGGCGAGCGGCATGCGCGGCACCCCGACCAAGACGGCGCCGTCCGAGCAAGACGCGCTCACGGCGCTCCAGCAGTCGCTCGCCGAAAAGGCCGCGCTCGGCGGGGCGTTCTCGGGCGTCAAGATCGTGCGGCGCGGCAACGAGCTCGTACTCCGCATGGACGCGACGGTGCTCTTCGACAGCGGCGCCGACATCCTGGCCGAGCCGGCCGGTGAGGTCCTGAAGACGATCGCCGAAGAGCTTCGCACGCGCGACGTCATCCTCCGTGTCGAGGGGCACACCGACACGATCCCGATCACCAACGGCCGATACCGGTCCAACTGGGACCTCTCCACCGCCCGCGCCGCGACCGTCGTGGTCAAGCTCGCGGGCGAGCTCCAGATGGACCCGAGACGATTGGCTGCCGTCGGATACGGCGAGTTCCAGCCCATCGCCCCGAACGACACCCCCGAAGGCCGCGCCCAGAATCGTCGCGTCGACTTCGTGGTGTCGATCCGCGCCGCGAAGTAGCGCCACGACCCTGACGCTGGTCGCCATCGCGTTGACATCGACGGGCTTGCCCGGGGATCACGTTTCAGCCGAGAGGGCGGCAGCGCGACGTTGTTAGTCGCCTGTCGCCTGTCGCCTGTTGTTCATTCTTCTCGGTCTCGCACCGGGCACGGTCGTTGCGAGACGGCACCACGATGTTCCGCTCCCTCCACATCGCCGCCACGGGCATGGTCGCGCAAGAGACGAAGCTCGACGCGATCGCCAACAACCTCGCGAACTCGAACACCACCGGCTACAAGCGCCAGACGGCCGAGTTCGAGGACCTGCTCTACCAGCAGCAGCGCGGCGCAGGCGTGGGTGCGGGCGGCGTCGCTGCGCCGACATCGGTCGAGCTCGGATCGGGCACGCGCGTCGTCGCGACCCCCCGACTCTTTTCGCAGGGCTCGATCCAGCAGACGGGCAACCCGCTCGATCTCGCGATCGAGGGCGCTGGTTTTCTCCAGGTGCAGCGTGACGACGGCACCGCGGCCTACACCCGGGCCGGCACCCTCAAGGTCGACGCGTCGGGCCGCCTCGTCACGAGCGACGGCCTCGCGATCGAGCCGAACATCACCGTCCCCCCCGACGCGACGAGCGTCGTCATCGGCAGCGACGGCACCGTGACGGCCGAGGTCGCTGGGCAGGCGCAGCCGGCGCAGCTCGGCAAGATCCAGCTCGCGACCTTCGCGAACCCGGGCGGCCTCACCGCGCTCGGCCACAACCTCTACACCGCCAGCGCCTCGAGCGGCGAGGCCAACGTCGGCGACGCGGGCGCGGACGGGCGCGGACGCTTCATGCAAGGCGCGCTCGAGGGCTCCAACGTCGAGACGGTCACCGAGATGATCGATCTCATCCGGACGCAGCGCGCCTACGAGATCAACTCCAAGGTCATCTCCGCTGCCGACGAGATGCTCCGCAGCGCGACCCAGGTGCGATGATGAGACGCTTCGTTTTCGGTCTGCTCGT
>CALKVR010000035.1 GCA_938004815.1 uncultured Polyangiaceae bacterium
GCGGCCGCGAGGACGGGGAGCGCGGCCACCCCGAAGCCGCCCGCCAGCGCGAGGAGCGGCAGGATGGCGAGAGCGCGGTGAACGCCGAGGGCGCGGAGAGCCGTGCCGACGAGGCCGATCTGAACCAGGAGCGCGAGCCCGTTGAGCACCGTGTAGATGGTGGCGAACGTCGTGCCCAGCTCGGCCTTCGGGACCTCACGGGCGACGATGAGCTTGAAGACGTAGTCGACGAACGTCAGGCAGACCGTCGCCACGAGGATGCGCCGGAGGTACCCGTCGCCCGCCACACTGCGCGCGTCGGCGATGAGAGAGCCGGTGGCGCGCGGCTCGTTGGTCGCGCGCTCCGGCGGGCGAAGAGCAGAATGGGCGCGCGCCTGAACGAGCCGGGCGGGGACGATCGCGAGCGCGAACAGGACGCAGGCCGCCATCAAGAGGTGGCGCGTCTCCATCGTGCCGGCGACGGCGCGGGCGGTGGCCGCCCCCGCGGTCGCCCCGAGCACGCCGCCCGCCCCGATGAACCCGAACAGCCGCTTGGCTTGGCCGACGTGCATCGTGCCGCCGAGCAGGAGCCAGAATTGCAAAACCATCCAAGACCCGACGGTGCCGGTCCAGACGAAGAGGGCGTAGACGAACGCGGAGCCTCCACCCGACGAGAGCGTCCAGAACGCGGCCGTGCCCGCGATCGCCGCGCCGAGCGACGCCCCCACGGCGCCGCTCGCGCGCTTGCCGACCCGCGCGACCAGGAGCCCGACGGCCGCGATGGCGAGGTACATCCAGGGCAAGCGCTCGGGAGGGAGCTTCGCCAGGAACAACGCGTCACGCGCGGTCTCCAACAGCGTGTGCCCACCCGTGATGGCGAACAGCGCCGCGAACGCCCCGAAGGTCACCGTCCGCTCACCCGGGCGCACGTCGAGGACGCCGCGCATGGCGTCAGCCTACCAGCCCGAGACGATCGGGATCAGCGGTCCTGGGACGACCTCGAACGCGTCGGCCCGGAACGAATCGCCGTCGAGGACGTAGGGGCCGTCGCCGGCCGCGAACCGCACCCGAAATCTCCTCACCAGCTCGTCGACGTGCCCCTCGCCGCCGATGCTCTTTCCCATCATGACGAGCGGCGCGCGCGGGCCGAGCCGGGCCGGCGAGAGCCCGCTCGCGACCAGGTGGAAACGATCGGGATCCTCGCCCGCTCGGTAGCAGACCTGCATCGACAGCCCGAGATCGCGCACGACCGCCGCCAAGAGCAGCGAGACGCCCTCGAGCGAGCGACGCTCGCCGTCGACTTCGAGCTCGCAAGGGATCGGCGTGAGCACACGCTTGGCGGTCGGGCCACCTGTGAACGACTCGATGAAGACGCGCGCGACGATGCGACCCGCGTGCGGGACACCGCCGGCGCCCCCCGCTTCGTAGAGCTCGAAGAAGCGCGCGACCAGGCCCGTCCCGACGATGAAGCCGACGCGCTCTTCGACCAACCCGGCGCGCTCGGCGCGGACGCGCAGAGTAGGGCGCGGTACCGCGTGCACGTCGTGGGGCGCGGTCAGCCACTCCTCGAGCAGCACGTCCGGCGGGCGGCGGTCCCCGAAGTTCCGCGCCACCGTCCCCACGGTGCCGAGCGGCAAGAGGCCGAGGCGCGGCCAGTTGCCCTCGGCTACGTGCGGAGCGAGCGCGGTGACGCCGCTCATGAAGGTGCCGTCGCCGCCGCCGAGGATGAGCAGGTCGGGCGCGTCGGCGATGATCCGGCCCATGAGGTCCGCGAGCTCGGCGACCGACTCTGTCTCGTGCAGGGTCGCCCGGCCCCGGCACGCGGCGCGCAGCGCGTCGAGGCGGTCGCCCCGGCTGGCGAGGCCCCGGGCCTGGAGGTTCGCGACGACGTGGGCGCGCATGCTGGTGGGGGCCGGGGACGGAGCGGGCGCCAAGAATGCTTTGTCGCGGGTCCCGGGTGCAATAGAGAGATTCCCATGAGGCGATCGCTCCTCGGATTGGCGCTCCTCGCAGTGGGTCTCGCCGGGTGCGCGTCGACGCCTCTGATGCAGGCGGCCGAGGATCGCGACTTTGCCCGCCTGGCCAAGGAGATCGACGCGGCACGGCGCGCCGGTGAGCTCGACGACGATACGGTGCGCGACGTCGCCGTCGAGGTCGCGTCGGGCGAAATCGAGCAAGCCAAGGGTGAGCCCGGCGAGAAGCTCATCTCGGGGCTGACCAGCTGCGCGGCGGGGCTCGAGGGTGCGCTCGAAGATCGCGCCGACGCCGCCGACGACGTGGCCGCCACCGCGTCGTTCGTGTTGCTCTCGGCCGGTCTCGAGGACGAAGACGAGTTCGAGGACTACGCCCTCGACAAAGACGAGCGGCCTGCGTTCCGGGCGCTCGGCGCGCGCTCTCTCGTCGATCCCGATCACGCCGACCTGCGCCGCGCCCTGTTCCTCGATCTGGACGAGCGCGTTCGCGTCGGCGCGATCAAGGCGTCGCTCTCGATGCCGGTGGCGGCAGATTTCGACGCCCTGCTCGAGGCGGCGCGCCTCGACCCGAGCTCGCAAGCTCGCTCCACCGCGGCCCGGGCGCTCGGCCGCATCGGCGGCACACGGTCGACCTATGCGTTGAAAGATCTGTGGCTCCGCGCCGACGGGCGGATGCGCGAGGCGGTCGCGGCCGGGTGGGCCACGCCCGAGACGTTCGAGGCGGGCGGTCGCGAGCAACTGCAGAACGCCGCCGAGTCGGGCGGCGAGGGCAGCGTGCACGCCGCGCTCCTCTTGGCCCGCTCCTCGGCGGTCGAGCCCAAGTCCAGGGCGTCGCGTGATGCGGCGATGGGCGTGCTCGTGCGCGTGATCAAGACGGGTACGCGCGAAGATCGCGCGCTCGCGATCCTGATGGCCCCGACCTCGACGCACGTGCTCGAGGCGATCCGCGAGGCCAAGGACACCGGCGACACCGCGGTCTCGACGCTCGCGCACGCTCGGCTCGTTCGCGAGGGCAAGCCCGACGAGCAGAAGAAGTCACGAGAGAAGCTCTTCGAGCTGGCCAAGAAGCCCGGCGACGCCGACGCCCCTCGCGCCCGCCTCGAGCTCGCCGGCCTGGGCGACAAGCGCGTCATCCCGATGCTCGAAAAGGACATGGGCTCCAAGAACCCGTTCGCGCGCGCCTACGCAGCCCGAACCCTCGTCACGATGGGCGAGCTGCCGCGTGCCGCCGGCCTCCTGGCCGACAAAGAGGCGCAGGTCAGGGCCGATGTCGCCTGCGCCATCGTCGCCCGCGACGACTGACCACGTCGGGCGAGCCTTCAGGCGCGCACCGAGTGATCCGTAGACCTCCTCGGACGGGTCATGGCACCCGACAGAGGAGCTCCGATGGGGATCATCGCGTGCGAGCGAACCGCCTCGCCCGACAAGGCAATGTTCGACCGGTTGGACGCCGCGCTGGGCGGACGCCGGCCCGTCTTCGTCTCGGTCTTCGCCTCGCCCGCGCTCGACCTGGGCGCGATCCAACGGGCTTGCCGGGAGCGCTATCCGGACGCGTGCGTCGTCGGCTCGACCACCTCGGGTGAGTTCACCGAAGCGGGCGACGGCCAAAAGACGGCCGCGATCTTCGCGCTCGCCGGCGACTATGTCGCACACGGCGGCCTCGGTGCAGGTCTAGGGGCGAGCCCGGCGCGCGCCGTCGAGAGCGCCCTCGGTGACCGACCTCGCCGGGTCGACGGCTACCCGCATCAGGCCGCGATCATGCTCCTCGATCCGCTCGCCGGCCACGGCGAAGAAGCTGCGCTGCTGCTCGCGGGCTCGCTCGGCGACGTTCCGCTCGTGGGTGGCGCCGCGGGCGACGACCTCGCGATGACCAAGACGCTCGTCGGTTTGGGCGACCGCGTCGCCTCCGATGCGGTCGCGGTTGTCACTCTCCACGCCAAGGAGCCCTTCGGGGTAGGGGTTTGCCATGGTCACGCGCCGTGCTCGACCCCGCTGACGGCCACGCGCGTCGACGGCTCCGTCGTCCTCGAGGTGGATGGGCGACCGGCCTGGGACGTGTGGCGTGAGCAGACCGGAGACCGCGCGCGTCGCGCCGGGCTCGATCCCGACGGCAACCCGGGCGCCTACCTGCTGCGGTTCGAGGCCGGCCTGCGCGTCGGGGGCGGATACAAAGTGCGCGCGCCGCTCGCGCCACGCACGGGCGGCGGCATCCTCTTCGCCACCCCGATCCTCGAGGGCACCGTCTTCACGATCATGGAGAGCACACCCGCCGACCAGGTGGAGAGCGCCGTCGCCGCGGCGACGGCTGCGCGCGCCGGTCTCGGTGGTCGAGAGGTGGCAGGCGCGCTGGTGTTCGATTGCATCTGCCGCAAGCTCATCCTCGGTGATCGCTACGCCGAGGCGCTCGCCGACGTGTCGAGCGAGCTCGGGGGCGTGCCGCTCGCCGGCTTCGAGACGTACGGGGAGATCGCGCTCAACTCGGGGGATATGAGCGGGTTCCACAACACGACCACCGTCGTGCTCGCGTTCCCCCGTCATGGCTGACAGCGGCACCCTCGAGCACGTGATCGGTCTGCTCGCTCCCACGCTCGGCCTCGAGCGGGCGCGGACCGTCATCGAGCGCGAGGCTCAGGACATCGGGCTCGGACCGAAGATCACCGACGCCGAGATCGTCACCCTCTTGAAGCGGCTCGAGCGCATGACCGGGACGGTCGGCCTTGCCGCGCAGCTCGCGCTCCGCAAGCTGAAGCGAACGATGAACCCCAACGTCAGCACGGGCGCCTTCATCGCGCTCGGCGCTCAGGCGCTCTCGGGCTCGGAGACGGGGGCGGGCTTCGTACCTCCCCAGAAGATCGTGGAGTTGTTCTCGAAGGCGCTCGGAGACGAGAAGGCGTCCGACCTGATCGGCCGGTCGATCACACGGCTCGGTCTGCGAGGCTCTCAGCTGACGACGGCCGATGCCACGCGGCTGCTCGACTTCGTCGAGGCCGGCGGCGGGGTCGCGGGGGCGGTCGCCCGCTTCGCCAAGGTCCGCTTCTTTCTCACGTTCGGAACCTGACCCGGCGTCGCGCTCGAAGGGGCGGGGGCGGTCAAGCTGCGCGCTGGGTGCGCGGGACTCTCGAGACGAGCTGCACGCGCAGCCCGTCCGACGGCATCAGCGTGATCGACCGACGCACCGCCTTGATGGCGCGCGGCGCCTCGAGCTTCAGACGGGTGCGGCGAAACAGCCGCGCGAGCACCATCTTCATCTCGAAGAGCGCGAAGGCCATGCCGATGCATCGCCGTATCCCGCCGCCGAATGGGAAGAACTCGGCTGGCGTGAGTTTTTTCTTCAGGAAGCGATCGGGCCAGAAGCGGGTGGGGTCCTCGTAGGCCTCGGGCCGGCGGTGGGCGAGGAAGATCGAGCAGAGCACACCTGTCCCCGCGGGCAGCTCCCACCCGCCGAGCGTCATGTCGCGGGCGAGGATGCGGCCCACGATGGGGATGATGGGGCAGAGACGGAGCGCTTCGCGCGCGGTCGCGTCGAGGTACGGGAGTGCTTGCACCTTTTGCGGGGTGAGCTCGCCGGCGGCGTCGAGCTCGGCGCGCAGCTTGTCCTCCACCGCGGGGTCGGCGAGGACCCAGCGCATCGCCCAGGTGAGCGCGGTGGCGGTCGTCTCGTGCCCGGCGACCAGGAGGGTGACGAGCTCGTCACGGAGCTCGCTGTCGCTCATCGGCTGCCCGTCTTCGTCGCGGGCGTGGATGAGGAGCGAGAGGATGTCCTGACGGCCGCTCACGCCAGACGCGCGTCGCGCCGCGATTTCGTCGTAGATCCAGGCGTCGGTGCGCTTCATCGAACGCACGGCCCGCCCCCACGGCGACAGCGGACCCAGGTCGACGCGCATCGCCGGCACCAGCAGCGGCGGCCACGTCATGAGCTCGAGCGTCTCGATCACCGATTTGCGCATGCCTTGCTCGCGCTCGCCCCGCTCGAGGCCGAACACGCTGCGGATGATCACGTCGAGCGCGATCCCGTTCATGCGCTCGTGCAGCGAGAACGGCTCGCCATCGGGGAAGCCATCGATGGCGTCGTCGGCGAGCTCCATCATCGGTTCGCCGTAAGCGAGCATGCGCTCGCCGTTGAACGGCGGCATGAGGAGCTTGCGCTTGCGGAGGTGCGCCTTGCCGTCGACCATGAGCACGCTCTTGTCGCCGAGGAAGGCGGCGAGAGACCGGTTGAACGCGCCGGCGTGCAGGTTGTCGCCGGCGTCGGCGAACACCGTCTTGACCACCTCGGGGTTGGCGAAGACGACGAGCTCGGGCAGCTGCGGCAGCCTGAACGTGAACGTCTCGCCGAAGCGCTCGTAGCAGTCCTCGAAGAACTCGTACGGCCGGCGCAGCCAGTGCATCGTGAGGAGCAAGCCGGGGCCGGTGGGGCCGGGGGGCAACGCCATCAGAACCTCGACGTGAGCTCGAGCTTGGCGCCCTCGAAGGGCGGAAAATTGCGGCAAACGCCGGAGACGCAGCGAATCGCGCCCCGGCGCTGGCCGATGAACAGGTTCACGGTGTCGAAGATCTGCTGCACGACCTGTTCGCGATCGGCGCCCTTGAACTGGATGCCGCCGCTGAAATAGTGACAGAGCTCGACCGATTGGTCCGGGGTGCAACCGCGGCGAGAGAGGTACTCGTAGCCGAAGATGAACGAGAGGTGGGGCGCCCAGCGAAGCGCGAGGTAGTTCTCGCCTTCGTTCCACGAGTCGGCCGACAGCTGCGGCTCGTAGCGGTGCCGGTGGAAGCCCTGCGACTGAAGGGTGAAGTCGCCGCCGAGGTGCGCGGCCACGTCGTAGCGCACGTAGCCCTCGCGGTAGAAGATGTCGCTCTCGTCAGCGAGGTTGACCCCATCGATGGGCTCTTCGTGCGTGGTGTGCCGCACGCCCGTCCACGCCTTGACGTACGTCTTGCCGCCATCGAACGTGAGCTCGCCGCCGGTGGCGGCGTCGACGGTGTTGGTCTGCTCTTTCTTGTTGGTGGTGTCGCACGCGACGTTGAGCGGGTTCACCTCGGTGAAGCTCGTGTAGTAGCCGCCCCACCCATACGCGAGGACCTCTTTCGAGAAGCGATAGTCGACCTTGCCTCGCCCGCCGGTGACGCAGATGTTCGGCGCGCCGAACTGCTGGGTGTAGATGGGCTCGACGGTCGGGGGCTGGTTGTACGCGACCGGATCGTACTCGGGCGCGCTGAAGGTCGGGTCGGACGCGGCGTTCGCGTTCACGTTGGCCGACAGCGGCAAGAACGACCGGTAGTGCTTGCCCTCGAGGTTGACGGTGAGCTCGCCGGCGCGGACGTTGCCGCCCAGGTACACCGCGTAGCCGGTGTTGTCGGGCGTGCGCTCGGGCTCGCCGTCCGGGGCGAGGGCGACGGGGCGCCCGTCGGTTGCGTGTTGGACCGCGACCTCGACGTAGCCGTCGCCGTGATCCCAGAAGTTGGGCACGTTGAGGGTGCCGCTGGCGGTGACGATCGTGTCGCGGAGGCGCGCGGGGTTCGTGGTGTCGAAGGTGGGAAAGATCGCGTCGCAGGCGAGGCCGCCCGCCTGCTTGCAGCGGAGGTTGTCCTCTGCGTACGACTTGCGGCTCAGGAGCGACGCGTGCGTCCCGAAGAGGATCTGGCTCGGGCCGCCCTCGACGCTGAGCCCGAAGAGCGAGTCCTCGAGGTAGCTCGGTCGGGCCTGCTCGGTGAGGTAGGCGGTGTTTCCGCGCTCGTCGAACGTGTAGTACGTGAAGTCGCCCGCCGTCGGGAAGCCGAAGAAGAACGGCGAGCCGTCGCCGTTGAGCCGCCGCCCGCTCTGCTCGTCGATGCGGATCGGGTTCATCTGGCCGGCCACGGCCGAGACGGAGAGCGACGCCGACTCCCAGCTCTTCTTGAACGACGCCTTGGCGCCGCGGATCGTGGTGTCGGTCGCGAGCTCGTCGATCTTGCGCACGCTGAGGGTGAGCCCTCGCCCGAACTGGGCGTAAAAATCGCCGATGGTGACGTCGACGCCGGGCGCGGTGTAGCCGACGAAGAGCTTCGACGGGTAGATGGTGGTGCGGTAACGGGTGTTGAGCTCGCGCTCGAAGGCGTTCACGTACGCGTTGCGCTCGGGCCCCGTGCCGTCGGGCAGGCGCTCGCGTGCGATGTCGATGAGATCGTCCTCGTCGAGCTGAGCGTAGTAGGCGGCGGCGTCGATGCGAACGCCCGCGCGGAAGCGCCAGTAGAAGAGCTGGACGTTGAGCCGATCGTAGAACTCGCCGAAGGTGTCGTTGACGATCGTCCCGGGCGGCGGCACGACCGTCTTCGAGTCGTCACGGTTGTCGAAGAGGTACGACGTGACGGCGGTGTTGGTGATGTCGAGCGTCAGCGTCTCGCCGCCGACGTCTTCGAAGTCGACGGCGTAGGCGGTCGTCGGCGACAGGAGGCCAAGAGCGACGACGGAGCGCACGAGGCCGCGGAGAGGCAGCGCGCTGCTCCGGCGACCCTCGCGAACCAAGCTCATTGCAGGAGCTTCTCTACCTCTTGGGCAAGCTTCTCTTCGTCGCCCGGGTTGTACCCGCTCATCTTCTTCACGATGTTGCCGTTTCGGTCGATGAGCACCGAGAAGGGCATGTCCTTCTTCGGGTTGTAGCGAGCGACGACCGATGTCTCTTCATCGAGCAGGACGGGGAACGTCATCTTCTTGTCGTGCACGATCGCGCTGACCTGCGAGCGCGTCTCGGGGCCGTCGAGCGACACCGCCAGGACGATGAAGCCCTTTGCCTTGAACTTCTCGTAGATGGCCACGATGTGGGGCATCTCGACGAGGCACGGGTCGCAGGTCGTCGACCAGAAATCGATGAGGACGACGTTCTTGCCGGTGTAGTCCGACAAGCTGACGTTCTTGCCGTCGAGGCTGGGCAGGGTGAAGTCGGGCGCGCTGCCCTTCGACCCGCCCGAGCTCTTCGCCCCGTCGGAGGTCATCAGCGCCCCCGAGCCGCCGTCCGACGAGCCACCGGTGGGGTTCGAGGGGCCGCTCTGGCTGCCGCTGCAAGCGATGAGGGACGAGGCGAGCGCCCCCGCGAGGAGGGCGACGACGGTCGTGTGCATGGGGTCCGAGCCTGAACCGGCGGCGCGCGCCGAGCTAGGAGAATCTATTGAGAAAGGATGTCTTCCATCTTGTTGAAGATGGCCGGGTCGGCGCCTGCGACCGCGTCGACGATCGTCATCGTGCGGGTGTCGATCAGGATGTTGGCCGGGAAAGCGGGCTCGGCGGCGAGGGCGAAGAGCTTGAACTGACCGTCGGCCACGCCGGGCCAGTTCTGTTCGTACTTCTTCTGCCAGGCCGAGAGGACGTTGAGCTCGGGCTCGTTGCCGGATGTGTTCTCGGCCATGACGGTGAGGAACTCCGCGCCCATCGGGGCGTACGCGGCGTACTCGTCCGGCAGAATCTGATCCGCCTCGATCTTGCAGGGGTTGCACCACGCGGCCGAGATGATGACGAGGAGCGCCTTGGGCTTGGGGCGGGCACCGTAGAACGAGTCGGCGGCAAACTGCTCGGCGCCGGTCGGGTTGTAGAAGTCGGCCATCTCGAGCGTCTGCGGGACGGTGAAGTCACCGTCCTGCGGGCGGGCGTAGCCGCGGAACTTCATGTTCCGGATGATCGAGCCCTCGCCCTCACCGTAAGGGCCAGCCGGGTACGTCAGCGTCGTCTCGGGCGCGGGGGCTTGGCCCTCGTCCTCGACCTCGACGACGTCTTCGTCCTCTCCCACCACGACCTTGTCCTCTTCTTCTGCGCAAGCAGCGGACACGAGGGCGAAGAGGGCGACGCTCGAAACGAGGAGCTTGCGCATGGCTACACCTGAGCTGGGGGAAAGAAGCGGGCCGCGACCATGGGCGCACGGGTCCCAGGGCCACCCCTACTATCCGGTCGTGGGACCTAGACGTCAAGCGATCCCACGAGGCGCGGCTGTGGATCGTCAGCGCACCAGAGAACAGCTTGGAGTTCGGCCCGCGCCGAAAAACTGCTACTGGCTAGGGCAGCTAGGCCGGTCCGGCCAAGCTCAGAGGACTTCTCATGGCAGCTCTTCTCCGCTTCGTCGGCGCCGTCGGCGCCCTGACCCTGGGTCTCGCCACGCTCGCAGCAGGCTGCAAGAAGGAGCCCGAGGTCAAGAACGAGCCCGGCAAGACCTGCAAACAGCAGAACGGCGTCGAGGTCGAAGTCGACGGGCAGGTCGTCTGTGAAGAGCGCTGCAACGTGGCCGACTGTCCCGCCGACAACGTCTGCGTGGGCAACCGCTGCAAGCTGATCTGCGACGCGCACAGCGACTGTCTCTCGTACCTCGACGGTGACGCGCTGACGCAGGGCTGCGTGACCGCCAACGCCGACACCGAGGATGGGGTCAATACGGGCGAGGCCGTCTCCGTCTGCGAGACGTCGAAGGTCACGGTCGAGGTCGGGCTGGGTTGCCCGATGGGCCCCGACGCGAACGGCGTCAGCGAGTGCGACGGCTTCGTCGACTTCGACGGCTCGCCCCTCAAGACTTGCCCCGACGGCACGGCGTGCTCGCTCGGCGGCTGCCCGGCCGAGCACTGCAAGCCCCTGATGTGCCAGTCGCTTGGTCTGCACGACGCCGAGGCCTACTGCACCACGGTCGACTGCAGCACCAACGCCGACTGCGCGCCGGGCTACTACTGCGGCGTCGTGCGGCGCGACAACCCGATCTGTGGGGTCTCGAACAAGGGCGACCCCGACCTGCCGTGCATCGACCCCGCGAACAACGCCGCCGTCGGCGGCACGTACCTCGAGGGACCGACCTCGCTCCTGCAGAAGGCGTGTCTCAAGCCCGAGCCGTGCGTCCCTTGCGAGACGCAGGCGGACTGCACGATCCGCGAGGACATGGCCTGCGTGACGATCGGTGAGGGTAACTTCTGCGCCGAGACGTGCTTCAACGACGACGACTGCCCCGACGACTTCGCGTGCGTGGGGGGGGCCCAGCCCCAGGTCGGGTTCTGCGTGCCGCGGAGCGGCACGTGCACGCCGCCCGCGACCGACAACTTCTGTTACAACTGCATCAACGATCTCGACTGCGGGCCGGGCGGGCCCGGCAGCACGGTCGGCTGCATCGACCTCAACACGCCGCAGCGCGGGTGCTTCGACTTCTCGTTCCCCAACGACTGCACCGTCGATGCCGACTGCCCCAAGTCGCCGTCGGGGCGCGCTGGCGAGTGCCTGGACGCCGGCGAGAACGTGCCCGCGAACGACCCGCTCTACCACAAGTGCTACGTGCCGCTCACCTCGGCCGGCTTCCAGTGCTGGGCGCCGCCGTGAGCGACGTCGGCCCGTTAGCGTTGGAGATTTCGGTCTTTGGCTCAGACCCCTTCGGTGCGAACGGCTCCGCCCAATCGGCTGGTGTGCCGGGAGGGTGGCACGCCTGCGGGGCAGGTAGGACTGACGGATAATCTTAGCCGTTTGACGGCGGGGGTGATTCTCTAGCCCCGCTCTCCGTCCAACGGTGGCTTTGCCTGCGCGGGTACCCGCCAGGTCAGTGGACAGGGATCACGGGGCTCGCTCTCAGGTTCGGCGACCCCGCGCAGCTTCAAGAAAGGGTGCTTTGGATGGACACGAAGACGAAGAAGCAGTTCCGCCTGGCGGGGGTTCCGATTGCTGCGCTCGCGCTTGCCGCGCCCGCGCTCATGCTGAGCGGCTCGGGCTGCACCGACGACCTCTGCTGCTCCGATTTCAAGCCCGGCACCGACATGACGTCGGTCGACTGGGGTATCGAGGGCTCGGCCAACATCGAGTTCGGCCTCGCGCTCCAGGCCATCGGTGACTTCTCGGCCGCCGCCACGTCGATCACCGTCGACCTCGGCGTCGCCTGCCGCGGCATCGCCGTCGACATGGATCCCGCCAACGAGGGCGCGGTCACCGCGACCGACCCGAACGAGGCCACGGCCGCTTGGTGCCAGCTCGCGGTCAGCGCGATCGCCTCGCTCAAGGCGCAGGCTCAGCTCAGCATCTCGGTTCAGCCGGCCAAGTGCACCGTCGACGTCAGCGTCCAGGGCGGCTGCGAGGGCAAGTGCCAGGTCGACGCGAGCTGCGACCCCGGCTCGATCGAAGCGCGCTGCACCGGCGGCGAGATCAGCGGCAAGTGCTCGGGCTCGTGCAGCGGCAGCTGCGAGGGCTCGGCCAGCGTCGCGGTCGAGTGCACGGCGGCCTGCGAGGGCACCTGCACCGGCTCTTGCTCGGGCAACTGCAACGGCAAGTGCAACGTCAACGGCACGGTGACCGAGGTGAACGGCATGTGCGCCGGCACCTGCGAGGGCACCTGTTCGGCGAACTGCCAGGGCAGCTGTCGCGGCTCGTGCGCCGCCGACGCGAGCGCGATGGTGCAGTGCAACGGCGAGTGCAAGGGCTCGTGCTCGGTCGAAATGACCGCGCCGAAGTGCACCGCCGAGCTCGAGCCGCCGAGCTGCGAGGCTTCGGCCGAGTGCAAGGCGTCCTGCAAGGCGAGCGCGAGCGCCAAGGCCGAGTGCACGCCGCCGAGCGTCGCCATCAAGGCCTCGGGCAGCGCCGACATCAAGGCGAAGATCGCGGTCCTCGAGAAGTGGCTCCCGCAGATCTTCCTCATCGCCGAGGCGCGTGCCGAGCTGCTCGTCGCGAACGCCCAGGCCATGTTCGAGGTCGCAGGCAACCTCGACGCGTCGCTCGAGGGTGACGGCAAGGCGATCTTCTGCATCGTCCCGGCTCTCGCCGCGATCGAGCAGGCGGTCGTGAACATCGAGGCGAGCTTCACCGCCTCGGTGAGCGTCGCCGGGTCGCTGACTTCGGGCTGATTGGCCTCGGGCTGATCCCAAGCAGGCAAACGCGAACGCCGCGCTCTCGAGAGGGAGCGCGGCTTCGTTTTGTCTGCCATCCAGCGCTCCCCCTCGCCCCCCT
Source organism: uncultured Polyangiaceae bacterium (assembly GCA_938004815.1). GTDB lineage: Bacteria > Myxococcota_A > Polyangia > Polyangiales > Polyangiaceae > Xiheicaenibacterium. The sequence continues at coordinate 12,880 of CALKVR010000035.1, forward strand.
TTCCGCATCCTGCTAAGCCCCCGCACGATGTCCCTCACGGTAGATGCGGTCCAGGCGGCGGTAGGCGCGCTCCCCGAGCCCGAGCTCGGTCGGTCCCTGAAAGAGCTCGGCGCCGTGCGCGACGTGAAGGTGGCGGGCACCGAGGTCGCGCTCCAGCTCGTCCTCGGCTCGCCCGCCTACGCGCCGCGGGCCGCGCTCGGCGAGCACGTCGAGCGCGCGGTGCAGGCGCTCGGCGCGAGCAAGGTCGCGGTCACCTGGGGCTGGGAGATCACGCGGCGAGAGATCGCCGCCGATGATCCGTGCCCCGACATCGCGAACATCGTGCTCGTGATGAGCGGCAAGGGCGGCGTGGGCAAGAGCACCGTGGCCACGAACCTCGCGCTCGCGCTCCAGCGCGCAGGCGCGGCCGTCGGGCTCCTCGACGCGGACATGTACGGCCCGAGCATCCCGACGATGCTCGGCGTCGCAGGGCGCCCCGTCTCGGCCGACGGCAAGAAGTTCCTCCCCCTTGAGCGCTTCGGGATGAAGCTGATGAGCCTCGGCTTCATGCTCGAGGACGCGCGGCAAGCGGTCATCTGGCGCGGCCCGATGCTCCAGGGCGCGCTCCTCCAGTTCTTGAAAGACGTCGACTGGGGCCCGCTCGACTACCTCGTCCTCGATCTGCCGCCCGGCACCGGCGACATCGCGCTCACGATCTCGCAAAAGCTGCGATCGACGGGCGCCGTGGTCGTCACCACACCGCAAGAGGTCGCGCTGCAAGACGTCTACAAGTCGGTCAGCATGGCGCAGAAGGTCGGCATACCGATCTTGGGCGTCGTCGAGAACGAGAGCTACTTCGTCTGCGACGGATGCGACAAGCGCCACGAGCTGTTCGGTTCGGGCGGTGGCGCGGCGGTGGCCGAGTTCGCCGAGGCGCCGCTCCTCGGCCAGATCCCGCTCCACCGCAGCGTTCGCGAGTGGGGCGACGCGGGCACCCCGGTCGTGCAGGCCGCGCCCGACTCCGCCATCGCGCGCGCCTTCGTCGATGTGGCCGAGCGCCTCGCCGGTCGCGTCACCGCCGCCAACGTCGAGCGCGCGGGCGAGGGCTTGGTCATCGATCGGACCGGCGGCAAGAACCGACACCTCCCGATCGCTCGCTGACCAAGCGCGCAGAGGTCCGTTTTTGCAGAGTCACGGGCTAGCACTGCGTTTCCCCACGGAGTAGGCTCCGCCTCCCTTCGGGCGGCGAGCGCGCGCGTGTCATGCGCGGCGCGCCGCATCCGTCCCTGCAGCCATTCGAATCATGAACCCCGAGAACGAGACGAACCCGTCGAACCCGACCGACGCCGCCGAGCCGTCAGCGCAACCGAGCGAGACCGTCTCGTCTGCCGAGAGCGCGCCGCCTGCTGCGCCCGCGCCCGACGCGCCGCAGCCCGACGCGCCGCAGCCCGATGCGCCGCAGTCCGATGTGCCGGCCCCTGCGGCGGCCGCCGCCGCGAGCGACGCTGCGCCCGCCGCCGACACCGAGCAGGGTGACGCGCAGGCTGAAGCGCAGAGCGATGGTGAGGCCGACGGCGACGGCGAGGCCGACGGCGAAGAGCAGGCCGAGGCCGCCGATGGCGCCACGGCCGAGGGCGCGCCGAAGAAGAAGCGACGCCGCCGTCGCAAGAAGAAGCCCGGCCAAGCCGCCGAGGGCGCCGAGGGGCAGCCGGCCGAGGGCGCCGAGGGGCAACCGGGCGAGCCGCGTGAGGGCGGCGAGCCGCGCGAGCGGCGCCACAAGCCCGAGCCGCTTCCGTTCCGTATCGGTGAAGAGGTCTTCGGCAAGGTCGAGGGCGTGACCGACGACGTCATCTGGATCGATGTCGCGGGCAAGGCGATCGGCATCTTCGATCGCCGTGAGCTCGGCGAGGGTGAGCCCCCGCAGCCCGGTGATCAGTTCATCGCCACCGTCGCGAGCCACGGCGTTCGAGGCGGCGTCCTACGCATGGCGCGCGCGCCGTTCGTCATCGACGATTCGAAGGCGAAGGTCGAGAAGGCCAAAGAGGCCGACGAGCTCGTCGAGGGCTTTGTCACGGCCGCGGTAAAGGGCGGCGTCGAGGTCGACATCGACGGCCTGCGAGCCTTCGCGCCCGCTTCGCACGTCGAGCTCAGGCCGGGCGGTGATCTCTCGCACTTGGTCGGCCGGCGGCTCGATTTCGTCGTGCTCCAGTACGAGAAGAAGGGCCGCGATATCGTCGTCTCGCGCAAAAAATTCCTCGCCGACGAGGCGAAGACGGCGCGCGCCGACGCGCTCAAGGCGCTCGAGCCCGGCACCGTGCACAAGGGGGTCGTCCGCACGGTGGTTCAATGGGGCGTCTTCGTCGCCCTCACCGACGCCAACAACCTCGAGGGCCTCGTCCACGCCACCGAGGCGAGCCACGATCGCACCGCGAAGCTGACCGATCTGTTCAAGCCAGGCGATCCAATCGAGGTCAAGGTCCTCAAGATCGACGACAAGGGCAAGATCTGGCTGAGCCGCAAGGCGATGACCAACGACCCGTGGGACGCGGTCGCGCAGAAGTACGCGGTCGGCACGCGCCACACCGGCAAGATCGTCCGGCTCCAGCCGTTCGGGGCTTTCATCGAGCTCGAGCCGGGCATCGACGGCCTCTGCTACACCGCCGATCTTTCGCTGAAGCCCATCGCCCACCCGAAAGATCTGGTGAAGGTCGACGACACGATCGAGGTCGTTGTCCCCAACTGCGACGGCGCCCCGCGCAAGATCTCGCTCCCCCCCGCGCCCCCCGAG
>CALKVR010000036.1 GCA_938004815.1 uncultured Polyangiaceae bacterium
GCCCTGGATGGTCTCTCGGGCGCTCGCGTTCGGAGACTTCGCCCGCCTCCCCCAGCGCGCGAGCCTCTCGACCAAGGATCTGGCGGCGTGCGGCGGCGGCCCGCGCTCGACGCTCCTGGTCTCGGTGGCGCCGAGCGGCGAGGTGCAGCGGTGCGAGCGACTCGACGGCGACATCGACACCGCCTGCGCCTGCCAATCCGTCTCGAAGCAGCGCTTCGGTGAGGCCGCGGGCGCTCGTCGCCTCACCCTCCACCTCGCGCGATCGGCCTCGGCGGCCGCGCTCCAGGCTCGGGTCGAGCCCGCGTCACGGGCTCCGCTCTTCGTCACGACCGATCTCGACGAGCCCCCCGCGCGGCGCATGGATCACGCGCGCGCCCTCCAGTCCTGCGTTTCACCCACGACACGCAAGGGCAAGCTCGAGGCCGAGGTCGCGCTCGACGCGTCGGGCCACGTCGAGCGCGCCGAGCTGCGCCCCGACGACCTCCTGACCGCGACCGAGCGCGACTGTCTCTCGCGTGGGCTTCGTGATCTCCGGTTCGCCTGCCCCGTCACCGGGGCCGGCCGGGTCAAGTTGGCGCTCCGCATCGGGCCGTGACGGCGGAGCGTGATGCTGGCGACCTACGACGCCGAGTCCCGCACGCTCCGGCCGTGCAAAGAGCTCCCCGTTTCGGGCTGGGCGCACGCGACCGCGCCCGACGAGGCGGAGCAGAGAGCGCTGGAGAGCCGCGGCGTGCCGCCGCGTTTTCTCAGGCACGCGCTGGACATCGACGAGCTTGCGCGCGTCGACCACGCGCCCCGCGGTGGCTCGCTCGTCGTGGTGCGCGTGCCCGACCCGGTCCACAAGAAACGGCGGCCGCTCCGCGCGGTGCCGTTCGGCGTCGTCTTGGTGAGCGACGAGCTCTGCATCACGATCTCGCCCTGCGAGACGCACGTGCAAGATCGTGTCCTCGAACGTGACGACCTCGACGCCCAGAGGCCGCTCCGGCTCTTGCAGCAGCTCCTCTTGGCCGCCTCCGCCGAGTTCTTGAGAGAGGTGAGGGCGATCGACGAGAAGGTCGACCGGGTCGAAGACCGGCTCCAGCACTCGCAAGAGAACCGCGAGGTGCTCGAGCTCCTCGGCTACCAGAAGAGCCTGGTGCACCTCACGACCGCGCTCGCGTCGAACCAGATCATGCTCGAGCGCCTGACCGACGACGAGCGCATCGTCTTCGCCAAAGGCGATCGCGAGCTCTTGCACGACGTCGTCGTGGAGCTCCGGCAGGCGACCGAGATGACGAAGGTGTCCGAGGAGATCCTCGGGAGCATGATGGACGCCTTTGCGTCGATCATCTCGAACAACCTCAACGCGGTGATGAAGGTCCTCACGTCGGTCACGATCGTGCTGACGTTCCCCGCGCTGGTGGCCGCGTTCTACGGCATGAACGTCGATCTGCCCCTCGCCCAGCACCCGCACGCGTTCAAGATCGTGCTCGCGCTGTCGCTCGTGCTCTCGGCCGTCGTCGCGTGGTTCTTTCACCGGCGTAAGTGGCTCTGATCGGGCACAGCGTGTGAACCGGCGGGCTCGAACGGCCCGCCGTGAACGACGCTGCGCAGCGGATTTCGGGCGCGCGAGCGTCGATCCGCGCCAGGTAGCCATGGGTCCGCCGCTTGCTCACACGGCTCACCATGCCTACGACACTGACTTTCCTTCGTGATCGAATCCTCGGCGCGGCCGTGCTCGGCTCCGCGCTCTCCGGTTGCTGCACCACGCGCGTCGTCACCGCCGAGGAGTGCCTTTCGCTCGAGCCGGAGGAGCTGGAGTGTCCGACCTTCGAAGAGGCCGAAGAGCGGCTCGCGGTCGAGGACATCGTCTCGGTCACCGTCTACCCGGAGCGCGAGTACCGGGTGGGGGACCGCACCTACGTGGCTCCCACCGAGTGTTGCTACACCCACGAGAGCACCGTCACCCAGTGTGACGCTCCGCGCGGCTTCGGCCGGCCGCTCGTCGTCGGCGGCGAGAGCGTCCGCGCCGTGCTCGCGCCCGGTGCCGGCTGGTCGCGCGCGGCTCGTGGGGCGCGGCCCGAGGGCGCGCGCCCGGCCCACGACGCGGAGCGTGCGGCGGCGTGGCGTGAGCGCGGTCTGCTCGAGCACGCGGCGGTCGCGTCGTTCACACGGTTCACGCTCGAGCTCCTCGCGCTGGGTGCGCCGGCGTCGCTGGTCCGCGCCGCGCAGCGCGCCGGGCTCGAAGAGACGGCGCACGCCGAGCTCTGCTTCGCGCTCGCGACGGCCTACGACGGGCGGGAGATCGGGCCCGGTCCCCTCGAGCTCGCGGGGGGCGCGCTCGATATCCCGTCCCGCCACGAGCTCGCGCGGCGCCTCGTCCACGAGGGGTGCGTCGAAGAGACGCTGGGCGTCGTCGAGCTCCTCGAGCTCGCGAGCCACGAAGCCGACGTCGCTGCGCGCCGAGCCCTCGAGCGCCTCGCGCGCGACGAGATCCGCCACGCCGCGCTCGGCTTTGCCGCGCTCGGGTGGCTCGCATCGAACGATGCGTCGGGAGCGGTGCGGTCGAGCATCGCCGAGGCGCTCGGTCGTGCCGAGGCGGAGATGACGGCGGCGGCCGGACCCGCGGCGGTCTGGCGCGAGATCGTCGCGCCGATCGCCAAAGCGGTGCTGTCATGATCGCCGCCGGCATCGTGGGAGCGGTGCTCGTCGCGGTGGCCACGCCGACCGCCGCGCTCGCGACCCCTGCCGCCGAGGCCCCCGGGGCGGCCCCCGTCTCACCCATCGCAGACGAAGACTGGGAGTATGGCGCGGCGCTCTCGATCTACAGCGGGATGGGCGTGCTGACGCGACGGAGCGAGTGGAACCGCCAGCTGGCGAGCGCCGGATACGCGCCGCTCGAGCCGTTCACGGGTGAGATCGGCGCGCGCCTCGCGCTGAATTACAACGGCGTCGTGCTGGGTGTGTCGGGCGCTTACGGCATGACCGTCACCGATGGTGAAGGCAAACGCGAGGTGTCGCTCGGGTCGGTGTTCGTCGAGGGGGGCTACGATCTCGCGCCGGCGTCGTGGCTGACGTTGCAGCCGAGCGCGGGGCTCGGCTGGGTGCAGTCGTCGTTCTGTTTCATGGCCCAGCCGGACGATCCGGTGCCGCCTCCGGTGGGGCCGCCCGTTGCGCAGGTCCTCCGCGCGCCGGGTCGTCGAACCTGTCTGGACACCGACACCGCCGCCGCGCGCGTGGGGTTCTTGCTCGGCATTCGATCGCCCCAGGATGGCGCCGCCCTCGTGGCGGGGATTCGGCCGAGCTTCACGGTGCCGTTCGCGCAGTCGGCGTACCGCGTCCGCGACGAAGGCCTGCCGCCGATCGCCGGGCCCGGCGCTCCGTCGGTGACCTTCATGGTCAACGTGGAGATCGGGCTCGGCGTCGGGTTCGGCCGGCGCGTGTGGTGAGGGCGGCCGCGTGTCAGGTGACCGCGATCGCGGGTCGCGCCGGCTCGGGCTCAGCCGAGGCTGCGGGCGCCGTCCGGGCCCTCAGCATCGGAGCGAAGGCGCTGCGCCAGCTCCAGGCCAGGTAGAGCTCGAGGACGAGGAGCGCGATCGGCATCCCGTACGAGGGCGCCACCGTGAAGTGGAAGCCCGCGATGTTGACGATGATCGGCGCGAGGAGGGCGAGGGCGAGGGGGACGTACCGGTTGGCGAGCAACGCAACGCCGGCCGCGACCTCGATCGCCTTCACGAGGGGAAAGAGATACCCGACCGAGGCGAGACCGCCGAGAAACGGGAGAGCCGCCTCGGGCAGGGGCGGCGCCGGGAGAAACGGGACGAAGTAGTTGAGGCCGAAGACGAGGAACACGAGGCCGAGCAGGACGCGCGCGGCGTGCGGGCCCCATTTGGAGAGAAGCGGCATGGGAAAACGCTCCTGAGAGGGTGGTGCGCGCAACCTAAGAATGTTCTCCGTGGAGCACTAGTCCCGCTTCGGACAACGTATTATTGTTCCCAGAGCAATGGACCTGAACCGCGTCACCACGTTCCTCCGCGTCGTCGAGGCCGGCACGTTCACTTCGGCGGCCAAGCGGCTGAAGCTCCCCACGTCATCGGTGAGCCGCAGCGTCTCGAGGCTCGAGGAAGATCTCGGGATCGTCCTGCTCGAGCGCACGACCCGCAGCGTCGCGCTCACCGACGCGGGCCGCGCCTACTACGAGCGCGCTCGCGAGGCAGTGGCCGGTCTCGACGAGGCGGTCGAGCTCGCGGGCGAGGCTGCGCGCGAGGCGAGCGGCGTCGTCCACCTCGCCGCGCCGCCCGAGCTCGCCGGCAAGCTCGCGGCGCTGGTGGGCACGTTCGTGCGCCGCCACCCGCGCGTGCACGTCGATGTCATCACGACCGCGCGCGGCGCCGAGCTCGTGGGCGCCGACGTCGACATCGCGATCGTGCTCGGTCCGCTCGCCGACTCCTCGCTCATGGTGCGCAAGCTCGGGGCGAACGTCTACCGCCTCTACGCCGCCGCGTCGTACGTCGAGCGGCGGGGCAAGCCGCGGACGATCGCGGATCTCGCGTCGCACGACGCGGTGCTCTACCGGGGCACGGCGGGTCGCGCGACGTGGGATCTGTCGGGGCCCGACGGGCAACAGAGCATCGAGGTGAAGGGCGCGATGAGCGGCGACAGCTTCGCTTTCGTGATGGACAGCATCGCCGCCGGCCACGGCATCGGGCTCATCCCCGAGCAATGCCTCGCTCATGCTCCGGGTGCGGCGCCCCCGCTCGTGAACGTGTTGCCGAAGGTGTCGTCGGCCGGGGCGGTGCAGTCGCTCGTGCACCCGTCGCGGCACCTGCCGAAGCGCGTGCGCCTCTTGCGCGATTTTCTCGCCGAGCACCTCGGCGGCATGTGTGAAGCCGCCAAGCGCCCGGCCCCGGGGCCCTAGGCGTCGGTTTTGGCCGCGGTCACCTTGGCGATCCACCGGTTCAAGAACGCCGCCTCGCGCTCCCACGACGCACGTAGCTGCTTCTCGGCCGATGATTCGATGAGGCCGCCCACGCCGAAGACCTTCGCCTCGATGACGACCTCGTCGCGCCGGCGGGCGCGCCCCTCACCTGTGGCCTCGACGACGATCGTGCCCTCGGTCCGCAGCTTGTCGCCGAGCGCGTTGGGCGCCATCGACCACCGCCACTCGCCTCGCGCGCGATCGAGCGACCCCGTCTCGACGTAGCCGAACCGATCGCCGAGCAGGCGCGCGACCGGCTCGGGGACGTCGAGCGAGGGGACGGCTCGGAGCCGGCGCCGGGTGTCGGTCCGCTCCAAGATCTCGATCTCACGAAAGCCGAGGCCCTCTCGGTGCAGCTTCTTCACGTAGTCGTCATCGAAGAAGATCGCCCAGAAGGCGTCGGCGTCGCAGGCGATATCGAGGGTCCGAGAGAGCCGTCGCATGCCGGTCTCTTACACCAGTCGCCGCCGCGCGTGCGGCTTCGCGACCGACGCGGGGCTGAAGAAGCTCGAGCGATTTGGTAGCCTCGTGGCGTTGCTTCGTCGAGCCGTCATCCTCGTCATCGCGTGCGCCATGGCGCCGTCGTTCGCGGCCGCGCAGGGTCGCGAGACGCGGGGCCAAGAGCTCTTTCGCGAGGGCAAGGCCGCGATGGCAAAAAAGGACTACGACGCGGCGTGCGCGAAGTTCCGTGAGAGCTACGAGGAAGAAAAGGCGCTCGGCCCGCTCCTCAACCACGCGAACTGCGAAGAGGCTCGCAACCAGCGCGCTGCTGCGCTCGAGCTCTGGAAGCTCGCGGTGATCGCCACCCAGCCCGGGACCGACGAGCGGCGCTTCGCCGACGAGCGCGTCGCCGCTCTCCAGGCCCTGCTGCCCAAGCTGTCGGTTCGTTGGAGCGAGCGGGCCCCCGACGGCGCGACCGTCGATGTAGGCGGTCGCCCCTGGACGGCCGACGGCGCGCCCCGGCCCGTCGATCCGGGGACGCACGACGTCGTCGCCACGATCGACGGCGCTCGCATCACCGAGCAGGTGACGCTCGCCGAGCGTGAGACGCGCGAGGTGGTGCTGCGGCCGCCACCGCGGCCCACCGCGCCGGCAGAAGAGCCGACCACCCCGCCCGCCGTCGCCGAAGAGGGTTCGACGCCGGCGTGGATCGCCGGCTGGGTGATCGGCGGCGTCGGGGTAGCCTCGCTCGCGGGGTTCGGCGTCACCGGCGGCCTCATCATGGGCAAGTCCTCGGAGTGGAAGGACGCGGGCTGCGACACGCCCGCGCCGAGCGATGACTGCGCCTCCATCAAGCCCGGGACGGGGATGTGGGTCGCCAACGGCGTGCTGCTCGGGGCAGGCCTCGCGGGGCTCGGTGTGGGGGCCATTCTCGTGGGGACGCAGTGGCCGAGCACGAACGCGAGCGTCGCGCCCGGGCCGGGTGACGCGGGGCTTTCGATGCGGTTTCGGTTCTGATCGCTCCGGTCTGATCGCTCCGGTCAGCGCGACTTCGGTGTGTAGTCGTCGAGCAGGTTCGGCTTGGCGGTGGGCTTCGCGGTCGGCTTGGGCGCGGGCTTGCCGCCTGAGGTCGAAGGCGCGCGCGGCGTCGAGGGTGCCGGCAACGGGTCTGCATGCGCGCCTTCGCCTGCGCCGGCGCTCGCCGCGGCGCTCGCGTCGGCAGCGGGCGTCACCGCCGGCGGTGGCTCTCGGGCCTGCTCCGGCTCGGCCGTGGTCGCCGCGCGCGCGTCGCTCGAAGCGACGGGCTGCGCCGCGGGCGGCTCACTGCGCTGCTCCCGCGTGACGACGATGAGGGTGAGCGCGAGCCCGGCGCCGATCCCGAGGACGGCCGAGAGGCCCACGACGAAGAGCGCGCGACGCGGGCGCTCGACCGGCGTGCGCCGGGTCGTGGGGCTCGCCGTGATGTCGGCGAGGCGCGGCGTGCGCGCGTCGTGAGGCGCCGAGATCGCGGGCGACGCGGCCAGGAGTGGCGCCTCGGCCGGACCGAGGATGCGTTCGATCGCCGTGACGAGCCCAGGTGCATCGGGGCCGCCGAAGGGCGCGAGCGCCCGGGCCAGCCCCGAGAGCGAAGAGAAGCGCTGATCGGGGCGCTTCGCCAGTGCGCGGGCCACCGCTGCGTCGAGCGCCGGCGGCACGTCGGGGCGAAAGCTCGACACGAGCGGCGCCGGCTGGGTGGCGATCGCGACCGTGATCGCGCCGACGGTCTCGCCGTCGAAGGCGCTGCGGCCGGTCAAGAGCTCGAAGAGGACGAGCCCGATCGCGTGCTGATCGCATCGCGGGTCGACGTTCTTTGCGCTCATCACCTGCTCGGGCGCCATGAACGCGGGCGTGCCGAAGTTGGCGTGCGTCGATGTCAGGCGCTTGGCGCCAGGATCGATCACCTTGGCGAGACCGAAGTCGAGCACCTTCACGATCTGCCGGCCGCCGTGCTCGCGGGTGAGGAACAGGTTCGAGGGCTTCACGTCGCGATGCACGAAGCCCTGGGCGTGGAGCATCGCGAGCCCCGCGCATGCCTGTAGGACGAGCGAGACCGCGACCGGGATCGGGGCGGGCCCGCGGGCGACGATCGCCTCGAGATCCATCCCCTCGAGGTAGTCCATGACCAGGAACGGCTCGCCGGACGGGAGCTGCCCCATGTCGGTGACGCGTACGAGGTGGTCGCTGCGCAGGCGCGCTGCGACGCGCCCCTCGTTCGCGAACCGGGAGAGCGATTCGGCGTCGGTGGCTGAGGGGCCCGTCAGCATCTTCAGCGCGTAGCGTTCACCGAGGTCGGCGTGCACGACCTCCAGCACCGTCCCCATGCCCCCGCGGCCGAGCGTGCGGACCACGCGATACCGCCCCGCGATGATGGTTCCGGGCTCGAGAGACATGCTGCGACCCGCCAGTCTAGCAGCACCCGGGCGGGCTCACCTCGCCGCGCGAGCGCCCGCGCGCACGACCCGCCCCGGCCGCGCGCGGGTGGTGACGCCGTTCTCGCGGACGACCTCACCCGCGACGATCGTGGCGCGGTAACCATCGGCGCTCTGGAGCAGGCGCTTGCCGCCCGCCGGCAGGTCGCGCACCAGGCGCGGTGCGGGCAGGGCCAGCTGATCTAGCGCGAGCACGTTGATGTCGGCCCGGCGACCCACTTCAATGACACCACGGTCATGAAGCGAGAGCCAGCTCGCCGCGTCGCCCGCCAGCATCTGCACCGCGCGCTCGAGCGGCATGCGCCCGTGGTCGCGATCGCGCACCCAGTGCGTCAGGAGAAAGGTCGGAAAGCTCGCGTCGCAGATGGTGCCGACGTGCGCGCCGCCGTCACCCAGCCCGAACAGCGACAGCGGGTGGCCGAGCATCTCACCCACCTCGTCCAGGTTGCCGGCCGCGTAGTTGTAGATGGGAAAGTAGAGGAGCGCGCGGCCCTCGTCCTCGAGGAGCGCGTCGTACACGACCTCGATCGGCCGCACGCCGCGCCGCGTGGCCTCGCCGAACAGCGAGTCTTCGCGCTTCGGCTCGTAGTTGGGGGTCGAGCCCAGCCGGAAGAGGCTCATCGACACGAAATCGAGGTTGGCGAGGAGCTGATCGGCGAGCGGCGGGACCGCGCTCCCGTCGCCGGCGACCTTGTCGCTCTTTTCGCTCAATATCTGCGCCTTCACCTCGGGCTTTCGCAGGTGCGCGACGCGGTCGGCGAGCGGCAGGTGCTGCACCGCCTTGTAGCCAGGGAACCCCATGAACGGCTGGAACGTGGCCTCGAACCCGAGGAGCACCCCGATCGCCCGCGGCGCCACTTGCACCTTCACCGAGAGGCCCGAGGCGCTCGAGCGCTCGACGCTCGCGAGCACGCGCCGCCACTGCTCGCTATCGCCGAAGCGCTGGAGCAGCGAGATGCTCATCGGGCGCTCGGCGGCGCGGGCCATCCCCTCGAGCAGGGCGTACTCGGGGTCGAACCGGTCTTTGCCGGCGGCCATGTCGAAGTCGCTCACGGCTTGCAGCACGCCATGGGACAGGCCCTTCATCGCGCGCGCGATCCCCTCGAGCTCCAGCCGGTCGGCCTCCGAGCTCGGCGTGGCGCTGCCGTCGTTTCCGCGGTGGTTGTCGGTGCGACCCGTGCTGAACCCGATGGCTCCGCTCTCGAGCGCGGCGCGAACGAGGCCCGCCATCCGCTCGACGTCGGCTGCGGTCGCGGGCTCGCCGGCTACCGCGCGATCGCCCATCACGTACACGCGCAGCGCGTCGTGCGGCACCTGCGCGAGGACGTCGATCGTCCGCGGCGTGCGGTCGAGCGCGTCGAGGTACTCGGGGAACGAGTCCCAGCCCCATCGGATCCCCTCGGCGAGGGCGGTGCCGGGGATATCCTCGACCCCCTCCATCAGCGCGATCAGCCGCTCCCGATCGGCAGCGTGAACGGGCGCGAACCCGACGCCGCAGTTGCCCATGACGGTGGTCGTGACCCCGTGCAGCACCGACGGCGCCAGCTCGTCGTCCCAGCTGATCTGCCCGTCGTAGTGGGCGTGCAGATCGATGAACCCGGGCGTGACGATCGCGCCCGATGCGTCGATCGTGGACCTGGCGGCGCTCGAGACATCGCCCACCTCCACGATGCGGCCACCGCTCACGCCGACGTCGGCGCGGCGCGCCGGCGCGCCCGTGCCGTCTACCACCGAGCCACCCACGATCTTCAGGTCGAGCATCGTTTCTCCGATCGGACGACAGGATAGCAACGTGCGGTAGGCTACGTCTCGTGAGCCACCTCGAAGCCACGTCGCTGGCCTGCCCTCGATGCGCGCCGCGCGCTCAAGCCGTCGGGGCGCCGCCCACGCCGCTCTTTCGGAACGAGGGAGGGGGCGTCGCCCTCCACGGCTGCGCCGCGTGCGGTGGGGTGTTCCTCGCGCGGGCTTGCGCCGATCGGCTGGCGACACAGCTCCCCGTCGACGCGATCGGCATCGCCGAGCGCACGTCGCGCGCTGCGCGCTACACGCCCGATCACGCCACGTTGCTCGCGTGCCCGATGTGCAAGAGGGCGATGAACCGGGTGCGCGCGGCGGCGGCGGGGATCGAGCTCGACACCTGCGCGTCGTGCGGCACCTGGTACGACCGCGACGAGATCGGTCGGATCACCGATACGATCCGCAAGAGCGGGTGGGGGACGGCCGCGGTCGCGGGCGGCGCCGCGGTCGTCGCCGCGGGCGCCGCCGCCGGCGTCGCGGCAGGCGCGGCGACGGCCGCTTCGCGCCAGCCGATGGCGCAGCAGGCGGCCGAGGGCGCCGCCGAGGTGGGCGCAGAGGTCGTGGTCGACGCGGTCGTCACCGGGATCGACGCCGCCGACGTGCTGGGCGGTGTCTTCGAGATCCTCGGCGCGTTCTTCGACTGACGCGTCCGCCCCGCTACTCCTGCCGGATCTTGAGCTTGGGCAGCTTCGCGACCGCGGTGGTGTCTTTGACTCCCGACCCGCTGATGTCGAGGCTCTTCAGCGCCTCGAGTCCGGCGAGGGGCTTCAGATCGGTCACGCGGGTGTTCTTGATCGAGAGCACCTCGAGCTTCTTCAAGCCGGCGAGCGGCGACAGATCGGTGACCTCGGTGTCGTCGAGGAGCAGCTCGGTCAGCTCGGTCAGGCCCTCGAGCGGCTTGAGATCGCTGACCGGCGTGCGCCCCAAGTCGAGCCGATCGAGCTTTTTCAGGTCGGCGAGCGGCGACAGATCTTTCACCTTCGTGATTGAGATCCTCAGCGAATCGAGCTCTTTCAGGTTGGCGAGGAGCTTGATGTCGTCGAGCTCGCCGCGCCCGAGAAACAGGTTCTTGAGCTTGGTCAGGTGGGGAAAGACACACGGATCGAGGTGATCATTGTTCTTTGCCTCGGTCAGGTTGAGGCTCGTCACCTTCGCGAGGTCGGCCTTGGTGATCGGGCCCGTGGGCTTCTTGGCCTGCGCGCGCACCGAATTCTCGAGGACCGGCTCGTCGAAGGTGATCTCGTCGCCGGCCGGACACTCTCGCGGGGGCGCCTTCGGCTTTGCCGTTTGCGACGGGGTCGGCGCGGGCGCCGGGGCAGTCGGCTTGGCCGCGGCCGCCGAAGCGCTCGGCTTGGTCTTGTCCGGCTCGCCTCCGCAAGCGGTCGCGAGGAGCAGGGTGAGGGAGAAGGCGATCCGTCGCATGGGGGCGGAGTCTACCTCGGCGGGCCGCGGTCGAGGTACGGCCTGCGTGGGCCGACGAGCGTGATGAGCCGAAGCACGCGAAACCGGTTGGGACGAAAGGGCTCGAGCAGCTCGGTCATGCGGTCGTCGCTGCCCCAGGGCTCGCCGGTGAGCGCGAACGTGACGTCGTGGGGAAGGTGCACGTCCCCCGTCGGCAACGCGTCGCTGTCGCCGAACGCGTAGCCCATCAGGTGCTCCGCCGTCCACGGGCCGGTGCCGGGGATCGCGAGGAGGTAGCGCCGCACACGGTCGAGACTCTCTTGCGCGGCCTGCGCGACGCGGCTGGCGAGGCGCGCAGCTTCGATGAGCGCGGTCGCCCGCTTGGTGTCGACGCCGAGCCGTCGGTATTCGTAGCCGGGGATGCGCCTCAGCGCCTGGTAGCCAGGGAACAGCACGGTGCCGAACGGGCCGGGTGCGGGCTCGCCGAAGCCATAAGCGATGCGCCGATGCGACTCGGCGGCCTCGCCGAAGGTGACGCGTTGCTGGAGGACGAACCCGGCGTGGAGATCGTACGGAAACGGGCTCTTTCCGAGGCGGAGGCCGACCAAGCGCTTCGCGAGCCGCCGAACCGTGGGGTCCTCGGGCGCGAACGTTTCGGGCCGATCGTCGCCGCCGAGCCAAGCCGGCGCACGCTCGAGGACCCAGCGCGCGCCCGGCCCCCACGCGCTCGCGCGGACCTTGCCGGTCGTGTGGTGCACGAGCTCGATCGTCGTCGGTCCGTCCGGCGTCATGCCCGATTTCACGAACCGCCCGTGCTCCTTGCGGCTCGTCGGGTCGCGGCTGCCGACGCGCTGCATGATGAACGACGCGCGCAGATCGTACGCAGTCGGCACCGCCAGCTCGATCACCTCGGGCGCCTCGCTCACGCCTGTATCGTAGCCTCGGCCGTGCCACCGCCGCGCGTCGAGCTGAGCTACCATGCAACGATGCACAAGCTCGCGGTTGCCCTCTTGGTGCTGGTCGGGTGCGCCTCGGACGCCGATCCGCTCGCGGTCGCCGAGGTCGGCGTGGACCCGGCGCCCGCTCCCGAGCGCTCGGCGCCGGCGGCGGCTGTCCGCGACGAAGCCCCCGCCTCGAAGCTCGACGGCTACCAGCTCCCGGGGAGCACCGACCCGCTCGGCAAGGCCTGCGAGCGAGCCAAACCGGCCGACGGGCAGGCGGCGGGGCAGCCGCAGGTGGACCGCTGCGGGACGAAGGGCCGCGTCGCGATGGAGGTGCGAACGACCGCGCTCGTGCGGGAGCGACCGCCGTGCGAGTGGGTGTCGCTCGAGAAGGACAACGTCCACCTGATCGGCGCCCATTCACGCTACGGCTGCATCGACGGCGATCACTTGGTCGTCACGAGCCACTGCATCGTGTGCCGCTCGATGGACGCGGGCAGCGCATTCCACGTCCGACTCGGGGAGCTCGACGCTGCGCAGCTCGCCTATCTGCGCGACGCGCTCGGCTACCAGAAAGAGAACATCGACACGCCCGAGAAGTGGAGAAGCCTCGTCGCTTCCGGAAAGTCTGTGGAAAAACCGGACGTCCAATAGCGCCGTCACGCGGCTGACACGAAGCCGTCTCCGGCTATTTTCTCGGGCGCCCCTCGGCCGTCACGGCCAGAGGGGTAAACAGCGCGCGGATGTTGGAAGCGTTCGCCATCCGACGGCTCGACTCCGCGCTCGCGAAGCGACTGGCGGTCGGCGTGGTCGCGGGCGTCGTCCTCGTCTGCGGTATGGGCGTCTATCTCGCCAAGGCTGCGTCGGCGGTCCACTCC
>CALKVR010000037.1 GCA_938004815.1 uncultured Polyangiaceae bacterium
CCCCCCGGGTACTATCGCTCCCATGCGATCGATCACCGTCGTGTCCGCTTGCGCCCTGGCTGGCTTGCTGTTCGCTTGCGGTGACAGCGGAGGCTCGGGCGGCGCGGGGACGGGCGCGGGCGCGGGCGGGCCCGGCGTAGGCCCGTCGAGCACGACGGGTTCGGGCGGACCGGGGAGCGGCGGCTACGGCGGCGAGGGCGGCGCGCAGATGACGATGCTCGCGGACTCGGTCACGCAATTCGGCATCACCTGGACGTTCGACGCCGCGTACCCCGTCGGCCAGTTCGCCAACGGCGACTACTTCGTGGTCGGCCCGGTGACGATCACGGGCGTCTCGCCGGAGCCGACCAGCGATCGCAACGGCACCGTCGTCGATCCGCCGACGGGGAGCCAGGGATACGACGATCGGGGCGGCGACTACGACGCCTCGGTGCGCGCGTCGTTCCCCCTCTCGCTCTCGGGCATCGCGTCGGTGGTCTCGAGCATCAGCCACGGTGACAGCGACTGCATGGATGGCAACAACCCCGCGTTCACGACCTACGATGGCGGCTGTCAGCGCGGCCCGATTCACACGCAGGCCGTGCTCACCGTGCTCGCCCAGGTTCCGCAGGCCGGGACGTTTCGGCCGCCTTACATCGGCGGGGGCCAGAAGCCGCTCTACGCGCTCGCAGACGTCGATTGGAGCCTCTTGCCCTCGCTGCCGGCGCCGCCGTCGGCGCCGTCCGAAGACTCGGTGCTGCGCCACGTCGAACGACCTTGGATCGACCACCTCCTCAACTGGACGCTCCAGCACGGGTGCGCGACCCACAACATGTACTGCTACGGCCGCGAGATCGGCGACATCGTGTCCGAGGTCGGGCTCTACGTCATGCTCGACACGCCCGCGCGCGAGACGCTCGCGATCCGGCTCATCCAGCTCGGCATCGACAACGGGGGGATCGTCGCGGGCGGCGGCAGCTGGCCCGCCGACGGCGGGCACATGAACGGCCGCAAGTGGCCGATCGTGTTCGCGGGCATGATGCTCGGTGACGCCGCGCTTGCGAGCCCTGGGCCCGTCTCGGGCGAGGACGGGCAGACCTACTTCGGCGCGAACGGCGACGCGCTCTGGGGTGTCGACTGCGACTCGTGCTTCTTCGAGAACGGCTGCGATCTCGGCGGGGCGTGCAACTCGGGCCGCCAAGATTGCCGCGACCCCGCGCTGCTCGTCGATGGCTGCGAGGGCTACCGTAACTGCTGCACGTCGCACACGTGGGTCGGGCAAGCGCTGGCAGCGCGCCTCGTCCCCGGCGCCGTTCAGGCGTGGGGGCACGATCCGTTCTTCGCCTATGTCGACCGGTGGATGAGCGGAGCGGTCGACGGCGGGGGCGGCACCGGCAGCGCATTCGTCGGCGAGATGTGGGACCTTCACGCCCCCTGAGGGCCCGCGCGCTTCAGAGCGGCACGCGCAGGACCTGCGGGGGCATCTGGTCGGGGTGCTGCGTCCAGTAGACGTAGCCGTCGTGGGCGTGGACCGCGGTCGGCAGCCGGATCCCGACGGCGAGCACGCGGGGCACGCCGTTCCGATACCGGACCAGCGAGCCGTCGTAGATCGCGGGGACGGGGTTCGCGCAGAGGTTCGCGTCGCCGGTCTCGACGGCGTAGAACGTGACGCTGTTGTCAGGCTCCTTGACCGCCTCGAAGAAGGCGACGTGGCCCACCGTCGGAAAGGAGACGGCGGCACTGGTCCCGCCCGGCGGCACGCGAGCCACCTCGCGGCGCAGGCAATCGGCGAGGAACACCTGCCCGTCGACGAGGGCGAGCGCCGTCGGCACGCCGTCGGGCTGCGTGTAGAGCGTCTCGGGCGCGGCCACGCCGAAGTCGCCTGCGCCCGCGCGGTGCACGCCGCCCCCCACCGTTCGATTCGTCCAATGGACGCTCGTCGACCCCGCGACGACCTCCCATGCGTAGGCGGTCGTCGCATCGGTGAAGGTGACCGGAGGCATGATGTTGATGTCGGTCAGGCACTGGTCGATTTGCCCCGCCACGCTGCCGCCGTCGCCGTAGATCGCGCGGTAGATGTGGCTGCCGCCGCGGGAGATGTGGTCGAAGGTGTCGCCGGCGGGGCGTGACGGCTGGCAGATGATCGTGGACGAGCTCATCTGCGGCAGATCGTAGTCGCGGCTGTAGATGCCGTCGGCGACGAAGAAGTATCGACCGTTCTCTGCGATGAGGCGCTCCGAGACCTCCATCGGGAGGATGAACTCGTTGGTGATCCCCCAGCTGTCGCTCGCGACGGTGAGGACGTCGATCGCCGCCATGGGGAGGCTCAACGACGCCACCACGACGTCGGTGCCGTTGGTGCGTTGCCCAAAGCCGAAGTCCCAGAGGAGCGCCGTCACCCGAAAGTCGCCCATGCTGTGGGGCTCGCACATGCACGCCGCGCAGATCCCCTCTTCACACTCGTAGCCGGCCTCACCGCAGTTGTACGGGTCGGTCTCGCGCTCGGGTGTGCAGCCGGGTGGGGCGCCGCCTCCGCCTCCGCCGAGGCCCCCTCCGCCGGCCGACGAGCTGCTGCTCGTGCTGCCGCCGGCGCCGCCGGTCCCGTCCTCGAGGAACTCGTCGAGCGGGATCAAGACCGAGCAGCCGCTGATCGCGAGCAACGCGACGAACGCGAGGCGCCTCACCAGAACCTGCCTTCGACGGCGCCGCCGAGCGGACCGACGCGGAGCGAGACACGGCCGCTGGCGGCCGGCGCGCCCGCGCTCGGCGATTGCGACCCGACGATCAGCATCACGACCGAGCTGATGGCAGCGGCGCCGCCCACCGCGAGGAACACGTCGCCGACGACGAAGAGACGGTGGACATCGTCGACCTCTTCTTGCGTGCAGGGCTTGCACGCCTCGAGATCCGAGCGCTGGGTGAGGCCCGCGATGCCGAGGCCGCCCGCCGTCGCCAGGGCGGCGAGGCCGATGCTGCCGACGACGATCCCGGCGACGGTGACGGTGGAGAGGCCGTCGCTCTGATCGGCGGGTGGCGGGAGCGGCGAGGCGGGCTTCGGCTCGGCGACGGGCGGCGCTCCGCAGCGCGATGAGCGAGCCTCGCCGAACCGGAGCGTCCTCGCTTGCTCGCCCCGCGTCGCCACGATCGTCTGCTCCTCGGGCTCGACGCCGGCTACCTCGACGCGCACGACGCGCTTGCCGGGATCGAGGGCGAGCGCGTGACCGTCGAGGCGCTCGGCGATCAGGTTGCCGTCGACGAAGACCCGGGCGTCGGTCGTGTCGCAGCCGCCGGCATCGCGCGCGCGCAGCGACACCGTCGGAACCTGACGCGCGTACTCGTCGGTCAGCTTGGCGCAGTAGCCCCGCACGAGCTCGGGGCACGTGGAGAGCGCGCAGCTCCGCGACAGGCGGAGCGCCTCGCGCAGCCGACCGGCCGCGTTCTCGACCTGGGCGGCCTCGTGGTCGGCGATGCAGGCCGCCGCGTCAGGTGCCTGCGCGGGCTGCGCCGCTGCTGCGCGCGGGCTCGCGATCAGCGGGAAGAGCACGAGGGCGACGAGGGCGCGCGGAAGCAAGGCTCCGAGTCTAGACCGATCCGCGCCCCGATGCTCAGCCGAGCTCGATGCAGGTTCGGACCTCACCGCCCTCGATCTCGAGAACATCGACGTGGCAGCGGCCGCCTTCGCGCTCGACCCGCAGGCTGACGCGCGCGTCGCCGACGCGGAGCCTCTCGATCACGATCCGGTCGAGGCCCTCGGGGAGGAACGGATCGCGCACCAGGAGCCGGCGGCGGGGTGCGTCGACGCTGATGCCGAGGGCCGACTGGATGAGAAGGTACGGGGCCGCCGAAGCCCAAGCCTGCGGGCTGCACGCGACCGGGTAGCGAACGAGGACACCCGACGAACGGCTCATCCCACAGAAGAGCTCCGGCAAGCGGTGGTCGCGGAACGTCTCGAGCGCCGCAAGGAGCCCCTCGAAGATCTGCCCCACCCCGCGCTGCAAGCCGTAGCGTGCCATGCCGCGCGCGATGAGGGCGTTGTCGTGCGGCCACACGGTCCCCTCGTGGTACGAGAGCGGGTTGTAGGCCGGTTGGGCCGCCGCGAGCGTGCGGATCCCGAAGCCCGAGAACGAGTTTGGCCCCAAGAGCAGCTTGGCGGTCTCGACGGCGCGTTCGTGCGACACCACGCGCGACCAGAGGAGGTGGCCCAGGTTGGAGACCACGGTGTCGAGCTTCTCTCCGTTGCCGTCGACCGCGAAGGCGTAGCGGCCGTGCTCCGGCAGCCAGAGCTCGCGCTCGATGAGATCGATCATGCTCGCCGCGCGCTGCGAGTAGAGCTGTGCGCCTTCGTGGTCGCCCAGGACGCCGAGGAGCTCCGCGCCGCGGCGGTAGGCGTCGGCCGAGTATCCCTGGATCTCGGCGAGCGCGATGGGCGGCACGGCGCGGCGGCCGTCGGGGAAGAGCACGCCATTCTGCGAGTCCTTCCAGCCCTGGTTGTCGAGCCCACGCGGGCTCCGCCGGCGGTACGACGCGAAGCGTGTCCCTCCGTCGGTCTGGGTATCGATCCACCGAAGGGCTGCTTTGATCGCGGGGGCGAGATCGCGAACGAGCGCGAAGTCCCCCGTTACGTGGTAGGCGGCGTGGGCGACGACCACGAAGAGCGCGGTGGCGTCGGCGGTGCCGTAGTACGGCGTGTGCGGGGTCTCGCCTGCGCGCGCCATTTCGCCGAATCGGAGCTCGTGGGGGATCTTGCCCGGCTCTTCTTCGGTGAACGGGTCGTCTCGCTCCCCCTGGTACGCGGCGAGCATCCGTAGTGACTCCACCGCGAGATCGGGGTTGAGCAGCAATGCCTCGTAGCCGGCGAGAAGAGCGTCGCGCCCGAACGGCGCACAGAACCAAGGAATGCCGGCGGCCAGGACGACGTGCCTGCCAATCGGAATTCGAAGGGAGAACAGATCCGACTGAGCCCGGTCGAGGCAGTGGACGAGCGGGGCGAGGCTGCAGCGGAACGTGGTGCAGCTCTTGCGAAACACGCGGGCCTCTTCTTCGAGGTGGGACCGGCGGGACGCGAACCCGGTGCGCTCGCGCGGGCGCCTTTCGCCCGACGACACGCTGCAGAAGACCTCGATCCCCGAGCGTTCCCCGGGCCCGAGCGTGACGTCGAACCGGGCCTCGCGCTCGGTCAGTCGGTCGGGGGTCGGGCGAAACGAGAGCGTGGTCACCAGCTCGCGGTCGTCGAGGCCGCCGTATGCCAGGTCGACCTCGTGAGGTCGCAGCTCCGGTGGGCGTGTCTCGCCGGGGCGCGGTCGGTGCGCGCCGCGGACCTCGAAGATGTCGGCAAAGTCGGCGGCGAACCGGATGGTGACCGTGATCGCGAGCTCTCGACGCAGGTAGTTGGTGAACGTGATCTCTTCGACGAAGTCGTCGTCGACGAGCTGGCGGCGGCGGATGTGGACGTAGTGGGCGGGGTCGTCGAGGAAGTCGGCCGCATCGGCGCCGCCCAGCATGAGATCGATCTGGTTGATGGCGTCTCCCGTCGTCTCCGCCGACAGGTAAGCGACCTCCGCCCCCTCGATGGAGAGCTCGTAGTGGGAGAGAAAGCGCGTGTCGTGCGCGAACAGGCCGAGCTCGCGCGCGCCCGGCGGTCGTATGTCACCTTCACGGTCGGTGACGAGGAAGATGACGCCGTGCGCGCGCACCAGCGGCTCGAGGGGCCGCGCGTTGACGAGCTCGAGGGGCGCCCCGCGCCCTTGCTCAGGCGGCGTCGCGTACGCCACCACGGGGACGGCTCTGTCCTTTCGTGTCGCTCGTGCGTATCGCGGCCCGGTAGAGCGCGACGTAGTCTTCTGCCATTCGCGCGGTCGACCAGCGCTCGACGGCGCGCCGGCGACAGTGGGAGCGGTCGAACCCGTCGAGCTGCCGGAGCCGCGCGGCCATCTCTTCCACCGAGCGAACTATGAAGCCGGTGACGCCTTCTTCCACCACCTCCGGGACCGCGCCGCGCGGAAACGCAATCACGGGCGTCCCCATGAGCATCGCCTCGATCATCACGAGGCCGAAGGGCTCCTCCCAGTCGATGGGAAAGAGCAGCGCGCGTGCATCGCTCAGCAGCGAGGTCTTGGCGCTCTGGCCCAGCTCGCCGAGCCAGAGCGCATTGGCGGTCTCGGAGCGGATACGCGGCTGCACCTCGGTCAAGAAGTAGGTCTGCGCAGCGTCGATTTCGTGAGGCGTCCCGCCGAGGACCAGCGGTACCCCTGCCCGGCCCGCCGCGTCGATGGCGGCGTGCACGCCCTTCTCCACGCAGAAGCGGCCGATGAAGGCGGCGTAGCCGCCGCGGCCGGAGCCGAGAGGATACGCCGTCGGATCGAGCCCGTGGTGCACGACGCCGGCGAATGCGAGCTCCGGGTGGAGCGCGCGCTGCCGGTCGGAGATCGCGACGAACCGGGTCTCGGGATACCGCGCGTACGCGGCCACGAGAGCCTCGTCGCGCGCGTGGTGGACGGTCATGAGGCACGGTGCGCTAGCGCCCGCCGAGAAGGGGAGCGCCGCTCCGTGGTGCACGTGGACCACGTCGACCGCGCGGCGTTTGATGTCTTCGAAAGCGAACCGGGCGTGGGCGATCTCCGCCTCGTCGTCCGGCGGCCACACCGCGCTCGGGTGAAACGAGATGGGCTGGCCTGCGCACGCGGAGTCACCGGTGACGTACGCGAGGACCTCGTGCCCCAGCGCACAGAGGCCCTCCGCCAGCTCGGCGACGACGAGCTCGCTGCCGCCGTAGGCCTTGGGTGGGGTCGGAAGGGCGGAGGTCGAGACCAATGCGATTCTCACACCAGCGGTTCCTTCAAGCGGCGCGCCAGCGGTCGCGCCGTGCGAATGCGTGGATCGCGGCGATGGCATGAGGCGTTGCGCGACAAGAGAGACAGCTCGGGCGTCGCAGCCTCGGGTCAGCGGACGCACGCCGGCTTGATCACCTTCACGCCTCGCTCGTCGATGAAGAACGGCGGATCACACGGGTTGGCCGTCGGCCTCACGCGCGGGGGCAGCCTCGCCGGGGCGGCGCTGGACGGGACCGGCGAGGCGCTCGCCGAAGGGGCGGGCGGTTCGGGTGGGGGAGGCTCCGAGGTCGCGGAGGGCGGCGCAGGTGGGGCCGCATCGGCCGAGGGAGCGCTCGTTGGAGCGGACGTCGCGGGCCGCGCGCTCGTCTCCGCCGGCCGCTGCCTCGACCCCCACACCGCCGCGGTGGCGATCGCGGCGCCCGTCAGCGCGGCGCCCGCCAAGAGCATCGCCCTCGAGGAGCGCGACCGAGGAGGCGGTGACGTTTGCCGAGGAGCGGG
>CALKVR010000038.1 GCA_938004815.1 uncultured Polyangiaceae bacterium
GCTGCGCGACAGCTGCGTCGACGTCATGCCCGCGTTCGAAGCTCGTCGTACGGCGTGAGCGGGATCGACGGCCCAAAGAAGCCGAGGTCGATGTAGCCTCCGGCCGATCATGGACCGAGCCCTCCAGTCGCTTCCTCTGCTCTTCGCCGCTTCGCTCTCTTTCAACTGCTCCGCGAGCATGAGCGCCGGCGAGCTCGCCGGTGCGGTCGGCGAGTCGACCATCGCCGAAGAGGACGAGGTCCTCGCGACCTGTCGGGCGATCGAGCGAGGCGACGCGCCGGGCGCCGAGGGCGACGCGCGACGCAAGGCGCTCGGCGCTCAGGTGAAAAAGGACCGCGAGCGGCGCGCCAAGGCGCTGCTCGACTCGGTGGGCCTGAAGGACATCGACGACGCGACGGTCGGGCAGCTGCTCGTCTGCTCGGAGAGCGGCGGCGGCGAGAGGTGCACGACCTTGATCGCGGAGCTCGGCCCCAAGGTCGGCGCGGTGAAAGACGGCCCCGTCCTGTCGGTGGTCGGCTTCACGCTCGCGGCCAAGACGCCCGAAGAGGCGTCCAAGCTCGGGCGTGAGCGCTTGCTCGCCGAGCTCGGAGGCCTCTCCGAGCGCTTCAACTTCGCGCACGCCACGGTGCTCGGGCTCGTGCAGGTCGCGCAGCTCGTGGAAGGGATGGTCGACGACGTCGCCGAGGGCTTCGGCTACTTCAAGGGCTTCGCGAGCCCGCTCCTCGAGCACGTGTCGGCCGAGCTCATCGCGGTCGGGATGGACGGCGTGCTCGCCGACCTGGAAAAAGACGGCAACGTCTCACCCGCGAGCGTCGCGGCGCACGCGTGCAAGGTCTACCAACGCATCGATCCGGCCTCGGCGGTCACGAACCGCGTCGTTCGCCGCGCGATCCTCCGATTTTCGGGCGCGAGCTACGGAAAGTCTTCGGGGATGGTGGCGGCCTGCCGCGCGCTCGCGGCGAAGAAGGACGGCGACGCGGTTTGCAAAGAGATCCTCGAGGACCACGTCGGCGTGAAGGTCGCCGGCCTGGGCGAGGACGACGCGTCGCTCGAGGCGGCGCTCCAGCCGCTACCCTCGGAGGAGGGCGCGAGCGCGCCGGTCACCGACGAGCAGAAGCGCGCGCTCGAAGTCTCTTCCAAGGCGTGCATCGACGATCCGGCCCGCGAGGGGGCGTGCACGATCGATCGCGTCGCCCGCGTGGCGAGCGTCCTCGCCGAGCTGCAGCGCTTCGAGGGCGAGTCCGGCGCGCGCTTCGCTTCGCTCGAGGCGCGCATCGACCGCTTCGAAGAGAGCCTGAGCCTGCTCCACGGCAAGATGGATGCGGTCGGCGGCGGGGTAGAGCGCGTCGACGCACGCGTGGCGTCGCTCGGTTCGTCGCTCGAGGCGACGCGCAAGGAGATCGTCGACGTTCGCGAGCGCGTCGCGGGCGCGGAGGGGGTGATCCTCGGGGCGCTCGGCAAGCAGACCAAGTCGACGTGCCGTGAGCACGTGCAAAAGGTGATGCGCGCGCGCAACGAGCTAGCCAAAGAGCTCGGCGTGGGGGCCATCGAGCCGTGCCCGCTCACCGGCGGGAGCGGAGGCGGCACGATCAAGGTCTACGCGACGCGCTTTCCCTCGGTGAGCGTCCGCCACGAAGAGCTGTGCGATCAGCGCTTCGTCACCGTCTCGGCCCAGGTGACGTTCGACCAGGGAGCCTTCGAGTGTGCGGCGGCCGGCTGCCTCGACAAGGGGTTCCGCGAGCTCGTCGCGGGCAAGGTGCAAAAGGGCGCCGGCCTCGTCCTCGTCGGCAACGCCGACGCGACCCCGATCATCAACAAGCGCCGCATCCGCGACGCGTGGAAGACCAAGAAGGGCGACCCCAAGAACGCGGCGCTCCTCCCCGAAATCCCGGTCACGACCGAGAGCGACGACGAGCTCCAGCGCCTCCTCTCGATGATGCGGGCGATGAGCGTGCGCGACGAGCTCGGCGGGGCCACCGTCGTGCTGGAAGCCCTCGGCAAGGCCTCGAACCGCCGCGGCGTCGACGTCCGGTTCGTCCTCCCCGATCTCACCCTCGATCTGGCCACGAACTGCCAGAACTGAGGCGGTCCACGGTCAGAGACCGGCGACGACGTGAGCGCCGCATGCTCAGCGTGGAGCATCGCGCCGCCCTCGCGCGATGAAGTCGACGAAGGCTCTCAAGGCGGCGGGCATGTGGCGCCGGCTCGGGTAGTAGAGGAAGGGGCCAGAGAACTTGGGCCACCAGCGCTCGAGGAGCGGCTTCAAGGTGCCCGCCTTGAAGTGCGGCGAGAGCCAGTCCTCGAACGAGAAGACAATCCCGGTCCCAGCGATCGCCGCCTCGATGAGCAGGTCCGTCGCGCTGCCGAGGCTCGCGACCAGCGGGCCCGTCGGGTCGACCCGAACGACCTCGCCGTCCCGCTCGAGCTCCCAGGCCGCGAGCGCGCCGTGCGCAAAGCGGAGCCTGAGGCACGGGTGCTCGATGAGCTTTCGCGGGTGGTTCGGGCGACCGCGGCGCGCGAGGTAGTCGGGCGAGGCGGCGAGCGCGAACCGCTGCTCGCGCGGACCGATGGGCACGGCGATCATGTCCTTCTCGAGCGTCTCACCATAACGAATGCCTGCGTCGCAGCCCGCCGCGAGGATGTCGACGAGCGCGTCGTCGGCCGTCACGTCCACCCGAATGTCGGGGTGCGCTTCGAGGAACGCGGGCAGGATTCGCGGGAGGACGAGGCGCGCCGCGACCGTCGGGACGTTCAGCCGAAGCGTCCCTGCCGGCTGCCCCCGTGAGCTCTTCACCACGTCGAGCGCCGACGCGATCTCGGTGAGCGCGGGCCCGAGACGTTCGAGGAGACGCGCTCCGGCCTCCGTGGGCGCGACGGACCGGGTCGTGCGATGAAGGAGCCGAACCTCGAGCGCGGCTTCCAGCCTGCGCACTGCCTCGCTCGCGCTCGACGCGCTCATGTCACCTGCGCGGCTCGCTTCGCGGAAGCCACCGGCGCGTGCCACCGCCGCAAAGACTCGGACATCATCGAGGTTTGGCATCATTGTGCTAGTTTCCGCACGGCCCGTACAGATTGATGCCGATTATCATACACCACGCCGGAGCGTAGGGTGACCGCCATGAGCAAGCTCACCAACATCGGAACGTTCAAGCTGGGTAGCCGCACCGTGAAGCGCGTCGGGTATGGAGCCATGCAGCTCGCTGGACCGGGGGTCTTCGGGCCGCCCAAGGATCGAAGCGCCGCGATCGCCGTTCTCCGTGAGGCGATCGAGAGCGGCGTCGATCACATCGACACGGCCGACACCTATGGGCC
>CALKVR010000039.1 GCA_938004815.1 uncultured Polyangiaceae bacterium
CGGCATCGTGTCGGCGGTCGGCGGCGTCGGCGGTAGCTCGGCCACCCCCGGCGCGCCCAACTTCGGGGGAGGCGCGACGGGCTCCGTGGGGCGCATCCGTCTCGACTACGAGACCGCGAGCGGCGGCGCCAACGTCACACCCACGCCCGGCTTTCTGGGCACGGTGTGGGAGCCGAGCGGCTCGATGCTGACCGACCTGTTGATGCCCGGCACCAAGGTCTGCTCCTGGGGCGAGCTCAGCTACACCGCGATCGAGCCGTTCGGGAGCACCCTCTCGATCGATGTGCTCGACGCCGCGAGCAACGTGATCGCGAGCGACGTGATGTCCGGAGCCGACCTGCCGTCGGACGTCGACGATCACGGCGCGATCCACCTCCGCGCGAGCTTCTCGACGACGAACCCCACCCGGCCCATCCTCGAAGAGTGGGCGCTCGAGTACTCCGGGTTTCCGTGAGCCACGCACCTCCGACGGGCCAGACGGCCTGACGCCGACTATGATGCCGCCGATGTCCGGCTCGACCCCTCGCTTCGCCGTCGCCGCGCTGCTCCTTTCGCTCGGGGCAGCGGCAACTGCGCCCGGCTGCGGGCAGACGTGTGAAGAACAGGGCGGCTACGTGGTCCTCGGCCCCGACGGTGAAGAGATCTGCGAAGCCAAGTGCGAGCCGTCGCTCTGCGTCGAGGGCAACACCTGCGTAGACAATCGCTGCATGCTCCTCTGCGACGCCCACACCGACTGTTTCCACGTCGCCGACGGCGCGTCCCTTACCCAGGCCTGCCTGCCGATCGTCTCGGACTCCGCGTCGGGTCTCAACGACGGGCCGACCGTCGATGTCTGCCAGCCGACGCCGAAGCTGGCGGCCATCGGTATCCCGTGCGCCGACGACGCAGCGTGCGCGGCGCTCCTCGCCTGCCCCGACGGTACCGATTGTGCGCTCGGCGGCTGTGATCCGGCGGCGTGCAAGCCGCTCGCCTGCCGCGCCAGCGGCGGCGAGGGTAGCTCGTCGTACTGCACGACCCTCGACTGCCAAGCGGACAGCGACTGCGCGCCCGGCATGCAGTGCACCACGGTGCGCGTCCCCGGCGAGGCCACCGACTGCGCGTCGCCCAAGGGCCCCATCGACAAGGGCGACGGCGAGCCGGTCATCGCGTGCGCCGAGATCGCGACCTACAACGCCGCCAACGGCACCACCTATCAAGAGGGCCCTGACAGCTTGCTCCGCAACGTGTGCGTCGTCCCCTCCGCCTGCTCCTCGTGCACGAGCGCGGTCGACTGCTCCCTGACCGAGGGTCTGTCGTGCGTGCCGGTCGGCGACGACTCCGCGTGCGCCCCGACCTGCACCGGCGACGCCGAGTGCGCGTTCGACTACACGTGCGCGCCGGAGGGGTCGCCTGCCGCCGGCCACTGCATCCCGCGCGCGCTGTCTTGCCAGCCACCGGCCGAGAGCCCGTTTTGTTACTCGTGTGTGAACGATCGCGACTGCGGCCCGGCAGGCTCGACGTGGGCGTGCATCGACGCAGGCGGAGCCATGGCCTGCTTCGATCTCGCGTTTCCCGACGTGTGCACGATCGACGACGATTGTCCCCTCGCGCCCTCTGGCCTGCGCGGTGAGTGCCTCGACGAAGACGACGGCGTGCCCAGCACCGACCCGAACCTCTACCACCGCTGCTACTTGCCATCGGTGGGCACGCCGGTCGTGTCGCGCTGCTGGCCGTGACCGTCAGTCCGGCGCGATCGGGGGCAGGTCCTCGGGCGCCTGCGTGATCGGATAGTACTCGTCGATTTTGTCGACCCAGGCCTGCGAGGGCCACTCGCCGGTGTCGACCGACCTGGTCATGTCGTACCAGAACGACTTGTACGTCGTGGGGACGACGCCTTGCTCGACGAGCGGGGCGATGAGGGCCGCTTGGTCGGCGACGGTGCGCTGAGCGAGTAGCGCGTCTTCCATGACGAACACGTCATGCGCGCTGCTGCGGGCGGCGACGACGCCGGGCAGCGCCGCGTCGGTGCCGGCAAGCACCAACTGCGTGACGCCGGCGTCGCTCGCGATCTGGCCGACCGGCCGCAGCTCGCCCCAGTAGTACTCCGCCAGCTCCGCGGGCAGGCCGGCGGCGGGGTCGTCCACGTAGACGGGCAGCCCGAACCACTCGCTCACCAAGAGCAGCTCACGAAGCCTCGCCAGCTTCTGCGATTTGTACACGTCGCCGCTCGAGGCGATCGACGCGCTCGAGAGCGCGTTCAAGACCACCCCCATCTCGAGAGGCTCGACGCCGCGCACGACCGCGTCGACGGCTACCGGCAGATGGTCCTGGTCGGCGACGAAGCCGGCGACCTCGGTGTGATCGACGAGGACCACCCCCGCTTGCTCCATGCGCCTCAGGGCCGGCGAGGTGTTGGTCTCTTCGCTGAACACGGCGTCGTGCTCGAGCAACACCGTGACCCCCATCGAGCGCAGGCCCAGGACGGTCTGCATCACACAGACGTCGGTCTCGGCCCCCACCACGACGGCGTGGGTGATCCCCGACGCATCGATCGCGCCGGAGAATGCGGGCAGCCCGGTGGCGGCGAACGTCGTCTTGGTGAAGTCTTGCGCCCCGGATGGGACCACGGGCACGAGCGGCGCGTGGAGCGCGTGTGATCCGGTCTGAGAAGCCTCGAACGTGATGAAGAACGGCACGCCGTGGGCGTCGGCCAAAGAGAACAGCTCGCTCGTGCGATCGATCACCAGCGGCATGTCTGGGTTCGAAGCGCCGTCGACGAACGTCTCCTGGACGTCGACCACGACCACCCCGAGGACACCCGGCGCGACCGCGCCCGAGCCGGAGCTCGCCCCGGAGCCGGTCGCGCCGGTCGCCGCGCCGTTGCCGGTCGCCGCGGTGCCGCCGCCGCCGTCGCCATCGCCGCTACCGGCCTCGCTCGAGGCCTTCGTGCACCCCAACGCGCTCGCGGAGAGGACACCGAGTGCAAGGACCGACACGAACTGTCCGATCGCGCCCATGATCGGCGTATCCGAGCACCCACCATGCCAGCGCGGCGCTGTCAGATGCAAACGGCGTTGTTGTTGGGGTCGATCGTCCCCGGGCAAGACGACATGCTGCAGCCCGACGCGCAGTACTCACAGACGGCGGAGCTGCCGCTCGGGCAATCGGGATCGGTCGCGCCGCAGCCGCAGTCGCAGCCGTCTGCCGTCCCGTAGTAGCTGGTCGGGCACGTCCAATCTGCCGGCACGCCGGAGGCGCAGACGCCGGGGTCCTCGTCCAGGCCGGTGGCGCAGTCGGGCGAGCCGTCGCAAAGCCCGAGGAAGGTGAAGCACG
>CALKVR010000040.1 GCA_938004815.1 uncultured Polyangiaceae bacterium
CTCGACGCGGTACTGGCCGTTGGTGCCCACCGCGCTCTTCAGCGACTGGTTGCCGCCGTGCTTGTCCTCGGTCGACAAGACGGCCCGCGAGCCGCCCTGATCCCACCCTGCCTTCTCGGTCCAGCCGGGCGGCGTCTCGCCCGGGTTGCCGTCTTCGAAGTCCTCACAGAACGCGTAGGCGTCGCAGCCACCGGTGGTCGTTCCGCTGCCGCTCGAGGCCGGCATCCCCGACCCCGTCGTGCTCGCGCCGGTGGTGCTGGCGTTCGTCGCTCCCGTCGCGGCGCTCGTCGTCGCGCCCGACGTGGATGCGCTGCCGCCCGAGCCGTCGGCGTCGCTGTCGGAGCAGCCCGCGGCCAACATCACGAGAGTCGAAACGATGATGGTCGCCTTCATTCTACGATCCTCAGCTTGTGGCGAGCGGCGAGCTCGTGCGTCGAGCCCTCCATCTCGGGTGTCTTGACGTGCTCGGTGGCGGGGACGGCAGCGAGCGGCTGGTCCCACACCGCCCAGTCGTCGGGCAGCGGGCCCGGCAGCGTGGGCTGGATGGTGCGCTCGAGGAGCTGAAAGTCGTGGCGCGCCTCGAGGTGGAGGGGCGTGCGCTTCTGGGGGCCGCCGCTCTTGAACCACTCGCGGGCGGCGTTCACGTTCTTGATCAAGACCCAGTGCTGCGGGTCGACCTTGGCCGCGGTCGAGAAGGCCTCCATCATGCCGTCGAAGTCGCTGCGCGCCTTGGCGATGCACGCGAGCAGGTTGTAGCCGATGCCCGGGCACGGGTAGCCGAGCTCGAGCGCGCGCCGCACGTGCGTCTCGGCTCCCTTGAGATCGCCCTCGTCGAAGAGGGCGCCGCCCAGGTCCATGTGGGCGCCGTGGTAGTCGCCCAGGTGGGCGAGCACGGCGCGGTAGTCGGCGCTCGTCGGCGCCGCGTTCGTCCGCAGGCCGCTGTTCTTGGCGAACCAGGCGTTCATGACGGCCGTGTCCTCGTCGCTCGCGTCGAACGGCATCTTGAGCTCCTGAAAGGTGCCCTCGAAGTACTGCTTGCGGTGGACGAAGCCCGCCTTCTCGGCGTCGTGAAAATCACGCGTGCCCGGGTAGATGCTGAGGCACGAGAAGATGTACTCGTGCGGCTTGGCTCGCTCGAGGAACGCGAGCGTCTCCGCGAACGTCTCGGCCGTCTCGCCGCGGTTGCCGAGCATCATGTAGTAGCGCACCTTGATGCCCACCTTCTTGGCGAGCTCGGTGCTCGCGAGGATCTCGTCGACCGTGATCTTCTTGTCGATCGCGTCGAGGATGCGCTGCGAGCCCGTCTCGACCCCCAGGCTCAGGCGCTGGCAGCCGGCGAGACGCATCTCGGTGAGCAGCTCTTCGCTCAGCAGGTCGACGCGGGTGTCGCAGCTCCAAAAGAAGCTCAGCTTGCGCTCGCGGATGCGCTTACACAGCTCGAGCACCCGCTTCTTGTTGGTCGTGAACGTGTCGTCCTTGATCTGGATCATCCGGACGGGCAGCTTCGCGAGCGCGCGCTCCATCGCGTCGAGGACGTACTCGATCGACTGCGCGCGAAACCCCCGCCCCCACGACGTCTCGGCGCCGCAGAACGTGCACGCCCACGGGCAGCCGCGCGACGTCATGAGGATGTGGGTCGCGAAGTAGTCTTGGGGCGACGCGAGCCGGTCGAGGTCGTCGATGTTCTTGCGGCTCGGGCCGGTGCGGATGAGCATGCCCTCGCGAAAGTAGGTGCCCGCGATCCCGGTCGTCGGCGCACCTCTCGCGACGCGATCGCAGAGCTCGAGGAACGTGTCGTCGCTCTCGCCCGAGCTGACGGTGTCGATCTCTTTGTGGTGGGCGAGCAGCTCGCGCCCGAGCGGCGTGGCGTGCGGCCCCCCCACCACCACGTGCGCGGTCGGGTGCGCCGCCTTGATCGCCCGCGCCACGAGCGCGACGCCGCGCCGGTTCGCCGTCCAGCACGAGAGGCCGAACACCTGCGCGTCGAGCCCCTTCACCACCTCTTCGACGCGTGACCACGGGAACGACGACAGGTTGAGCACCTTGACCTGGTGCCCCGCCCGGATCGCCTGCGCCCCGAGCGACAAGAGCCCATAGGGGATCTGGTAGAAGTCGGCGTCGAGATCGCCCTGCACGTAGCCCTCGGGCGGGCCCTCGCTCGCCGGCGGCGGCGGCTCGCCCGGCATCGGGACCTTCCACGGCGGTGGGTAGAGCAGCGCGACCTTCATGGCGACTCGCGATCGTAGCGCAGGCCCCGGACCGGCCGCGACCTCGAACCACGCGCCCCCGGGCTCGATGGACGCTACCTTGCCGCGGTGGCGAACCCCAGCATCTGGCTCCACGACGACGCGGTCATCCCGCTGAACCACGGCTCCTTCGGTGCGACCCCGCGCGCGATCTTCGACGAGCAGACCGCGCTGAGGCGCGAGATCGAGGGAGACGCGTTCACGTTCCTCGTCGACGATCTCGAGGCCAAGCTGGACGCGGTGCGGGCCTTCGTCGCGCCTCGCTTCGGCCTCGCGGCAGCGGGGCTGGCGCTCGTCCCCAACCCCACGTTCGCCGTCAACTCGGTGCTCGCGGGGCTCCCGCTCCGTGACGGCGACGAGATCGTGTTCACGAACCACGGCTACAACGCGTGCAACAACGCCGTCCGTCGCTGGGCCGAGCGATCGGGGGCGCGAGCGGTCGTCGCGCGCGTCCCGTTTCCGGTCGCCGACCCGGGGCGCGTGACCGAGGCCGTGCTCGCCGCCTTCACGCCGAAGACGCGGCTGCTCTTGGTCGACCACGTCACGAGCCCCACCGGGCTCGTCTTTCCGGTCGAAGAGATCGTGAAAGAGGCGCAGGCGCGCGGGGCCGAGGTGCTCGTCGACGGGGCGCACGCGCCGGGCATGCTCCCGCTCGATGTCCAGGCGATCGGCGCCGAGTGGTACACGGGCGCGTTCCACAAGTGGCTCTGCGCGCCCAAGGGCGCGAGCTTCTTGTTCACGCGCGACGACAAGGTCGCGTCGACGCGCCCGGTGGTGACGAGCCACGGCGCCAACGCGCCGCGCACCGACCGCTCGCGCTACGCGCTCGAGTTCGACTGGACGGGCACCATCGATCCCACGCCGTTTCTCTGCGTGCCGTCGGCGATCGCGTTCGTCGAGTCGCTCCACCCGGATGGCCTGGCCGGGGTCATGCGCGAGAACCGCGCCCTCGCGCTGGCGGCGCGCGACGTCTTGGCCTCGGCGCTCGGCGTCGCGCCGCCCTGCCCCCCGTCGATGATCGGCTCGCTCGCGGCGCTCGAGCTACCCGACGGCGCGGCCGATCCGC
>CALKVR010000041.1 GCA_938004815.1 uncultured Polyangiaceae bacterium
CCCACGTCGGCTGCGGCGTGGCTGGCCGAGTGCAACCCCGCCATCGATGCCGGCGCGTTGCTCGAGACCATCGGTAACGGCGCGCCGCCGTTCGGGGCGCTGCGCTGGTGAGGCTCAGCCGCCGCAGCCCTCTGCGTCGGTGAAGACCTCGCGCGCCGCGCGACACGCTCCTTCATTCTCGTCACCCTCCGCGATCATCGCGTGCAGCGTGGAGAGCAGCGCCGCCTTTTCGCCGAGGCATCGCTGCCGATCGCGATCGCCGAGCGCCTTGGCCGTGTCGAGCCCGCCGAGCACCCGGACCCGCGCGATCGCGACGCTGTCCTCACAACTGAGGCCGTCGTCCCACGAAGGCCCCGGCGCCAGCACGGGCGCTTCGACCCACACGTCGGCCGGCTCGTCGGGCGAGCCGGCGACATCGGACGGGTCGTCTTCGTAGAACACGGCCGAGCCGCACCCGACGGCGCACGCCGTGAGCCCCGCGGCAAAGGCGATCGCCGCGCCTCGTTCGGACGGGGGCAGAGCGGCGTTCGAATCGGGCCGCAAAACGAGCCCTCGCATGACGTTCGGGATAGACGCGCGGGCCATCGTCGTGGAACCCTAGGCCCGAACGATGATCCAGGGAACAGAGCACCAGAGCAACGGGCAGTCGACTTGGAGCGCAACCGGTGGCGGGTGGGGTCCTCCGCCCGATGGCGGCGGCGGTGGCTATGGCCCGCCGCCCGGTGCCCCGCCTGGTGGCGGCTACGGTCCTCCGCCCGGCGGCGGAGGTATGGGCGGTCCGCCGCCCGGCGGCGGCGGCTGGGGTCCGCCCCCCGGTGGCGGCTACGGCGCTCCGCCGGGGCCCCCTCCCGGTGGCTTCGGTGGTCCTCCGCCCGGTGGCGGCTACGGGCCCCCTGGCGGCTTCGGTCCGCCCCCTGGCATGGGCATGGTCCCCGGCGCGCCCTACGGTGTGCACCCCGTCACCGGCGTGCCCTACTCCGAGAAGTCGAAGCTCGTCGCCGGCCTCTTGCAGATCTTCCTGCCGTTCGGGGCGGGCCGCTTCTACACGGGCCACACCACGATCGGGATCATCCAGCTCGTCGTTTGCATCGTCACCTGCGGCGCCGGCTCGCTGTGGTGCCTCATCGACGGCATCCTCATGCTGATGGGCAACGTCCCTGACTCCGAGGGTCGCCCGCTGCGCGAAGGCGGCTGAGGGGTTCAGGGCGCGTCTTCTGGCTGCCAGCGCTTCGCCAGCTCAGGCAGCGCGATCTGAGACATCTGCATCAGGTGGCTGATGTGGTGGGCGGCCTGGTCGCCGCCAAAACCGCGGACTACCAGCCCGCCCGAACGAACCTCGGTTCGTAGCTCGAGCGGGCGCAGATCCGCTTGAGGGAGCACGCCCTTGGCCGCGCGTAGCGCCGGGATCTCGGTCTGGAGAGACACCTCGGTGCGCGATAGCTCCAAGCGCCCGAGGAGAAAGTCGACGGTCTCGCGCACGCCGAGGTAGCCCATCGGCTTGATGTTCGAGTGGGTGATGACGAGCAGCTTCTCGCCCTTCATCGCGCGGCGCGCGAAGGCCTCGGTGGAGAGGATGTTGGCCGGCTCGATGT
This sequence comes from uncultured Polyangiaceae bacterium, assembly GCA_938004815.1. Taxonomy (GTDB): domain Bacteria; phylum Myxococcota_A; class Polyangia; order Polyangiales; family Polyangiaceae; genus Xiheicaenibacterium. Next base: position 1,593 of record CALKVR010000041.1, read on the forward strand.
CGTGGGTGCCGGGGCGGTAGCTGGAGTGCAGCCCGTCGAGCAGGATGACCGCGTCGACGCGATCGGCGTGCGCGGGGTGCTCGAGCGCGCGAATGATGGCGCCGTAGCCCGCGCTCCACCCCACCAGCGCGAGCCGGCGGACGCGCGCGTTCTCGAGGCCACGCTTCTGCAAGACCGCGGGCACGCGCTCGAGGATGTTGTTCAGCGCGTCCGGGTTCGAGAACCGCTCCTCGTACACACCAGAGCCGTTGCCGAGGTTGAACACGAGCACGACGGTGTCGAGGAGCGCGACCTCGTAGCTCTCGACCGAGAGCTCGGTGTTGCCATGAAAATGGACGACGAGATCGAACTGCCCGTCCTTCATGGCGGTGAACGTGCGCGGGACGGAGAGGACGCCGACGCCGACGTTCGCGCGCCCGGGGGTAGCGCTCGGCCCCGTCCACTCGGCTTCGCCGAGCTCGACGAGGTCGGGCGGCGGCGGCAAGAGGCTCTGCTCGTCGTTCGTAGACGCGCCGGTGAGCCGAGCCGCGATATCGGGCAGCCGCCCCGTCAACGCCAGCCACAGCACGAGAAAGATCCCGAACACGCCGACGACGACGAGGACCGCGATCGGCGCCCCCATCGCCGCCACCGACTTCGGCAAGGGCGGCAGGCGTGAGAGCACCGACTCGCGGAGGTTCGCGAGGCTGGTGCGAACCTGCGACAGACTGGTGCGCATCACCGACAAGCGCGACGCCCGGCCGCCTGGCGGCAGCGAGCTCGAGGTCTTGCGCGCGCGCGCCGCCTTGGCGGCGGGCACGTCGTCGGCGTGCATCCGCACCGTGCCGCCCCGCTGCGGGACGGGCACCGCCTCGGTCGGGCCCTCGGGCGCAGGCGGCACGACCGGCGCGCGAGACGCCGGCTCGGGATCGTCGGCCTCTGCCACGAGTGCCGAGGCTAAACCTTGAGGATCTCGAAGTCCACCAGCGCCGCGAGGAGGTCAGGCTCCAGGACGACGCGACGCTCGCGAAGCGCCGCGAGCGCGTCGTCGGTGGGCCGACCGTCGACGCTCCGCAGGGCGTCGAGGAGAGGCGCCGGCAAGACGAGCGGATCGTACTCGGAGTAGCCACGAACAACGACGAAACCGTCATCATCGGGCGGCCCCACGTCCACGTCGCCCAGCCGGATCTCACGGGGCGCCTCGGCGTCCGCGGCGAGACCGCCGAGGGCTTGGCGAACCAAGCGAGCGTCCAGGGTCGCGTCCGCGCCGCAGATACGCTCGACGTCGTGCCACGCGAGCGCTTCGACCGCCGTCGCGCACCCGATGTAGTACGCCTCTTCACGCCCGGCCCAGTCGCCCCAGATGCTGCGATACCGTGCGCTCGCTCCGCCGGCGTCGGGCGCGCGCCGCTCACCTGCGAGATCGGACGTGCCGATCAGCTCCCCCAGCGCGGCATCCCCGATGCCGACCTCGAGGGCGCACCACCGCGAGAGGCGGGCCTCGACGAGCGCCAGCATGTCGCGCAGTCGCTTCCAGAACGTCGCGCTCTTCGCGCCCCGCTCGTGCTTGCAGAACCAGGTCGAGCAGGTGGCGTTTCGATGCGCCCACACCGCGCAGTTGAAGCCGTCACCTCGGCGAAAATGGGGGCAGAGGAGCTCGGGCGCGCGACCGAAAGCCCCCGCGGCCGACGCCTCCGTGTAGCGATCACGCGCGGCGGCCGTCGGCTCGATCCCGAGCGGC
>CALKVR010000042.1 GCA_938004815.1 uncultured Polyangiaceae bacterium
GGAGCGCCCTGGGTGGCAGCCGCCAGCACCGTGGGGAGCGCGGCCGGATCGCCGATACGGCGCAGCGCGCTCGTCGCGAAGTGGCGCACGACGTCCGCCGGGTCACGCAGGTACTTCACCAGGTGACGGCCGAGCCCCGGCCACTGCATGTCGATGAGCGCGTCCATCGTGCGCTCCCGGACCCACCAGTCTTCGTCGCGGAGGTACTTGAGGAGCCGGGGCGCGAGGTCGCCGGATGGGTCACCCACGCGGTTGAGGAGCTCGACGGCGGCGCGCCGCACGCGCGTGTCGCGGTTGCGTAGAAGCCAGAGGATGGCGCGGGCAGGATCGACCTTGGCCGCCTGCGCGAGCCGCGTGATCGCGTCGAGGGCGTGGTTCTGGATCCCGATCTGATCGCATGTCAGCGCTTCGACCAATACCGTGAGAATGGCGTCGGTGCCGATCGCTTCGGCGGTCTCGATGACGGCGACACGGATGGGGTTGGGCCCGTCGCGCAGCTTCTGGGCCAGGACGCCCACCGTACGTTTCCCCGCGACGTGGCGGAGAGCCTCGATCGCGGCCTTCGCCCGGCCGAGGTCGTCTCCCCACAGCTCGGGGACGATCCGGTCGAAGAAGTCCCCCTCTTCGGCGTGGATCGCAAGGGCGACCATCGCGAGCGCCATCGTCCGTTCGTCGGGATCCGCGACCAGGCCAGCGGCGAGCGTCGCGGCCTCGGCCGTTCGCTCGGGGACGAGCCGGACGTCGGCCAAGAGCCCGAGCGCGTGGTACCGCTCGAAGGGGCGGCCGGCCTGCACCACCGCCTGAACCAGAGGCACGGCGTGGTGGCGCGCCTTCGGCACCATGATGTTGAGCGCGTCGACGCGCGCCGTGAAGGCGGGGTCGGCACAGAGCCGACACAGGATTTCGAAGGTCGTCTTGACGCCGACCCGATTGATGACCTCGGTGCAAGCTTCACGCACCCCGCTGTCCGGGTGCGCCAAGAAGCGACAGAGCTCGACGTGGCCCGCGACGTTGTTCACGCGAACGAGCAGCTCGACCAGGAGCTCTCTGAGCGGGCCGTCCGGTGCGTCGAGGGCCTGGACGTAGGGAACGAACAACCCCGGGTCGAGCGTTCTCTCAGCCAACCGCGCGAACACCCAAAGCCGCTTCTGGTGGGCTACCGGATCGGTGCGGGACGACTCGTGTGTCACGACCGCGAGGCAACGTTCGATGTCCTGCGGGCTCACCTTTCCGAGTGACGCCACGAACTGGGCCATGTGCCCTTCGTTGGGCCAGCCGGCGGCTCTCAGCGCACGCGCGAGATCCCTACCGCCGATGGCGTCGGACATTCAGGGGAGTGTCTCAGTCTCGCGAAGTGCCGTCTACGTCGATCGAGGCGGCGCGGATCGATCGCGCGGAACCGAGAAGACGGCCAGGGTGGTCGGGCGTTGCTACAATGATGAGCGCCTTGAACCGCTCTCCGATGGAGCCCAAGCCGGGCATTCGCCGCCTTCGGCGCTGGCACCTCGCCGTCGGGCTCGTCGTCTGCGTGGTCCTCGCCGGCGTGCTCGGGTTCGGGCCCTACGTGCGCAGCCGGGTTCGCGAGACGGCTGCGCGCTACGGGGCCGAGGTGGACGTCGCCTGGGTGGTGCCGGTGTGGGGCGGCGTGGCGCTGCGGGGGGTCGAAGTCCGCCACCCCGAGGCGCCCGGGGTCCGCGTCGAGCTCGAGACCGTTCGCGTGGGGTGGGGATCGCCCCGGACGGTCGACGTGCGAGGCGGCAAGATTACGCTCAGCGGCAGCTTCGATGATCTCGCCGCCCAGGTCGAGCGCGTCCGCGCGAGCCTGCCCAGGCGGGAGGGCTCTGGGCAAGCCGGGGGGAGCGAGCTGAGCGTCGAGGGGCTCGCGATCTCTCACAGCTGGGAGGGCGCGGCGCTCGAGGGCGGCGGTTTGTCGGTCGCCAAGGTCGAGGAGGGCTACCGCCTGGACGCGGCCTCCGCGAAGTGGACATCGCAACGTGTTGGCGCCGAGCTCTCGGGCGCCAGCGTCGAGCTGCGACGGACCGACGAGGGGATGCGCGTCGCTCGCCTCCGCACGGAGAGCCTGTCGGTGCGGCTCGGCCTCGGCGACCTCGGCGCGGCGGGCGCCCCCGCTCCGGCAGCAGCCGACGC
>CALKVR010000043.1 GCA_938004815.1 uncultured Polyangiaceae bacterium
AGCAGCGTCTCGCGGCCCAGGTAGTAGGTGACGTCGGCCAGGTCGAACGGCTCGTCGAACAGCTTGGCTGCTTCGGCGAGGGCCGCGGGAACGTCGGGTGTCTCCATGAAGCCCACGCGGATGCGAACGCGATAAAAGCCATGGAGGAGCGGCTCGACCTCGACGTGACGGTCGACGACGCGCGGCATCTTCTCGTTGATGACGGTGACGAGCAGGACCATGCCGTGGATGGCGCGGTTGTGCCGCGCGTGGTGCATGAGCAGGGGCGGGGTGCCCGTCGCGTTGCTCGTGAGAAAGACGGCGACCCCCTCGGGCCGGAGGATCTTGTGCTGCTTGCCGTCCTTGTGGCGGTAGACCCCGCGACCGACGCCGTCGAGGAACTCGCCGAGCGGCTTCGAGGCCCGGGCGAAGTGCTCGCCGAGGAGGCCCCGCCCTCGCTTCCAGACGCGCATCGTGACGAAGATCGCGGCCGCGATGACGAGCGGGACGAAGCCGCCGTCGAAGAACTTGACCAGGTTCGACGAGAGGAAGACGAGCTCGATGGTCAAGAAGAGCAAGAAGAGCGGCAGGGCCTTGTAGAGCGGCCAGTTCCACCGCCGCAGACAGACCATGAAGAACGCGGTCGACGTGATCGCCATCGTCCCCATGACGGCGATGCCGTACGCCGCGGCGAGCTTCGACGAGCTCTGAAAGGCGAAGACGAGCGTGATGCAGCCGACCGCGAGCGCCGCGTTCACCTCGGGGATGTAGATCTGGCCCTCGGCCTCGCTCGACGTGTGGAGCACGCGGACGCGCGGCAAGAAGCCGAGCTGGACGGCCTGCCGCGTGAGCGAGTACGCCCCCGAGATGAGGGCCTGGGACGCGATGACGGTCGCCGCGGTGGCGAGGATGACGAGCGGGTAGATCGCCGGGCCCTGCGGCACGAGCGCGTAGAACGGGTTCTTGGCGATGCTCTCCACCTGATCGGGGTTGGCGAGCAGCGTCGCGCCCTGCCCGAGGTAGTTCAGGATCAGCGCGGGCATCGCGAGAAAAAACCACGCGAGCCGGATCGGCTTCGGGCCGAAGTGGCCCATGTCTGCGTAGAGCGCCTCGCTGCCGGTGATGCAGAGGACGACCGAGCCGAGGACGGTGAAGCCGTGGAGGCCGTTGTGCTGGAAGAACGAGATCGCGTACGTCGGCGAGAGCGCGAGCAAGATGCGGGGGAACGACGCGATCGCCCACACGCCCAGGCCGGCGAGCGTGACGAACCACGCGATCATGATGGGCCCGAAGACCCTGCCGATCGTCCCCGTTCCCCGCTTTTGGACGGCGAAGAGCCCGACCAGGATCACGACCGTGATGGGAACGATGAGCCGGTCGAACGCGTGGGTCGCGACGCCGAGGCCCTCGACCGCGCTGAGCACGCTGATGGCGGGCGTGATGATGCCCTCGCCGTAGAGGAGGCAGGACCCGACGAGCACGAGGCTGGTCAAGAGCCCGACCGTGCCCACGACCTTGCGCGGTTTGCCCTCCGGCAAGAGCGCGAGCATCGCCAAGACCCCACCCTCACCCTGGTTGTTCGCGCGAAGAACGAAGGTGACGTACTTGATGCTGACGACGAGCGTCACCGACCAGAACATCAGCGAGAGGAGCCCGAAGACGTTCAGCTCGGTCGGCGGCACGCTGTGCGGGCCGTGGACGCACTCCTTGACCGCGTAGAGCGGGCTGGTGCCGATATCCCCGTAGACGACCCCCAGAGCCCCGAGGGCGAGCTTCCACAACCTGCCGTGTCCGCTCGGATCGGCATGGGCGTGCGACGAAGCTCGGGACCTCGGCGCCGAACGGAGGTCGGCCTGCTCCGCCATGGAGGGGGAATACAGCAACCGGGGGCCACGATCCACGGCTTGACCGCCGGGGGGGCGTTCTGCCATGTTCCGCCGCGGAGAGGTGACCGAGTGGCCGAAGGTGCCTGATTCGAAATCAGGTGAGGTGAAAGCCTCCGCGGGTTCGAATCCCGCTCTCTCCGCCGCAACGCAGTTCAGTCAGGGGTGGTGATCGTTCAACGGGCCGGGAGCGATATCCGCTCTTCAGCCCTGCCTGTACTCCGTCCACTCCGCGGCGGACTCGCTCCGCTCGTCCGGCTCCGGTGGACTCCGTACAGGAAGGGTCGAATCCCGCTCTCTCCGCTCAGACGCAGCTCAGTCAGGGGTGGTGATCGTTCAACGGGCCGGGAGCGATATCCGCTCTTCGGCCCGGCGAGTCCCGCTCTCTCCGCTCACCCCTCGGCTTCGAGCAGCCGCTTGAGGCAGAGGAGGTCTTTCTGCATCGCGCGACGCATGGCGAACGCCATGAGCGGCGCCGCGAGCGCCGAGAACCCCTTGGGCTCGCCGCGGTTCTGGAGCGTCATCCGGGTCCCGTTGCCGTCGTCCTCCCAGAGATAGGTGGTCTCCATGGGGAACGGGCCCTCGGCCGTCCGCATGACGAGCTTCTCGCCCGGCACCAGGTCGACGACCTCGTAGGTGTAGGCGAGGCGGCGGCCGAGGAAGCTCGCGACGAACGCCATGCGCGCGCCCAGGCGCACGGGCGGCTCCGTGACCCACTCGATCGACCGGATGTTCACGTACCAGCGCGGCGCGTTGGAGGGATCGCCGGCGAACGCAGCGACCACGTCACGCGGTCGCTCGATCCGGATGTCGGTGCGGATATCGACGGCCACGCCCTGGTGTACATCGCGCACCGCCGACGCGACAATCGTGCGCTCGCGAGACGGACTGTCACATGAGCGGGACAATCGACTGGGACGACATGCGGCTCTTCGCCAAGGTGGCGGAGCACGGCAGCGTCACGCGCGCGGCCGCGGCGGCGGGCGTTCCGAAGCAGACGGTGAGCAGGCGCTTGGCTCGGCTCGAGGCCGCTCTCGGCGTTCGCCTGCTGCACCGCACGACGCGGAGCCTGAAGCTGACGAGCGCAGGCGCGACGTACGCAGCGCGGTGCGTCGAGCTGAGTCGCATGGCGGTCGAGGCGAACCGGGCCGCGATGGACGCGAACGACGTTCCGCAGGGGACGCTGACCGTCACGGCGGATCCCGTGTTCGGCGAAGCGTTCTTGGGGCCGCTGATCGTCGCCTATTGTCGTCGATGGCCAGCGACGCGGGTCACCGTCAGCCTGACCCGACGGAACGTCGACTTGGTCGAGGAAGGGTTCGACGTCGCGTTTCGTATCGGCAACGTCGACCACCCGACGCTCTCCGGGTTGCGGCTCGGACCGGCGCGGGTGCGCTACTGCGCGAGCCCGACGTACGTCGCGGCGCGCGGCCCGCTCGGCGAGGAGGCGAGCCTAGCTGGGCACGACTGGCTGTTCGTTGGCTCCGACGACGGTCAGCCGCGCTGGCCGATGCCGCGAGGACAGGGCGGCTTCGACCTCGTCACCCTTGCGCCGCGCATGAGGGTCTCGAGCCTCGCGATCGCCCGAGAGGTGGCGCTCGCCGGTCTCGGCGTGGCGCTCTTTCCGGAGTTCGCGTGCGCCGACGATCTGCGAGCCGGCAGGCTGGTCGACATGCTCGGCGGTCGCGCGGTCGACGTGGGCTCCGTCTGGATCCTGCACCCGACGCGCGGCTTCTTGCCAAAGCGGGTCACTGCGTTCATCGACCTCGCGCGGTCGCACTTCGCGTCGCCGCCGTGGCTCGTCTCTTCGAAGCCCGGCGAGGACGCGGTAGCATTTGCCCCCACGATGGGCCGCAACGCCGAAGTAGACGCCTGGTTCGAGCGATACGAAAACCCGATGAAACCGGTCGTGGAGCGCGTTCGCGCGCTTGTGCTCGGCGCCGACCCGCGGATCGCGGAGTGTGTGAAGTGGCAAGCGCCGACGTTCACCTATCGCGGTAACCTCGCGAGCTTCTTCCCGAAGAGCAAGCAGCACGCGAGCCTGATGTTCCACCTGGGCGCGCGCATCCCGGGCGCGCATCCCAGGCT
>CALKVR010000044.1 GCA_938004815.1 uncultured Polyangiaceae bacterium
CACCTCTTCGAAGTGGGCGGGCGCGAGCCCGTTACCGGCTCTGTTGCGGTAGATCTCCATGCCGCGGCCGCTGAAGTAGAGGAGGTCGGCGGTGCCGGTGCCGTCGAGGTCGGCGAGGCGGACGCGTGCCGGATGGAACTGGCCGGGCGGGTCGAGGAGGGGCGCGCCGTCCATGGTGATCATGGCGCCGAAGCGGCCGTGGCCGAGGTTGGGCCAGTAGACGACGCGGCTCTGCGTGACGCGGACGATGTCGGCCATGCCGTCGCCGGTCATGTCGGCCAGAAACACCGTGGAGTGGGTGCCGGCGAAGACGACGGCGGGGCCTTTCTCTTCGTCGCTGGGGCGGGGGATGCGGCGGGGGGCTCCCCAGCCGTCTTTGGCTTCGGAGGGGTACCACTCGAAGTGGTCGCCCCTCGTGATGAGGATGTCGTCGCGGCCGTCGCCGTCGAGATCGATGAGGCGGAGGTTGGGATCGCCCCACTCGACGTTGGGGGCATGACGAAACGGGACGAAGGGGCCCCAGCTGTCGCCGGCGCGGGGCTGGTAGCCACGGACGTCACCGCCGAGGGCGACCATGGCCATCTCGCCTTCGCCGGCGAGGTCCATGAGCTGGGTGCCACCCGCGGTGAGAGCGGTGTTGCTGGGCTGGTTGGGGAGGCGGCGCGCGGGGCCGAGCTTGGCGCTGCCGAGGTTTCGCTTGTAGGTCAGAGCGCCGCCCTCATCGGTGAGGACGCCGGGGATGCCTTCACCGTCGAGGTCGACCCATTGGGCGCGGCGACCGAGAGCGCGCGCGGGAAAGTCGCTGACGGTGGAGCCCTGCACGCCCGGAGATGGTGGGGCGTCCCACATTTCGCGGACGCGCTTGGAGAGGGCGTCGGGGGTGTAGGCAAGGTTGAGCGCGGGGAGCGTCTCGGTGACGAGGCTGCCCGAGACGCGGGTGTAGCCGGTGACGGTGGCGCTCGTCATCTTGGTGACGTGCGGGTTGGTCTCGTCGTAAGAGAAGGTGAGGCTCCTGACGATGTCGTCATCCACGCCGAGCTCGGACGAGAAGCGATGGAACATGAGCACGCGGCGGCAGAGGCGGTAGGTGCGAACCTCGAAGCCGGAGCGGTAGGTCGAGAACGGATCGACGCGCGCGGTCCAGGTGCCGCTGGGGTTGGGGGCGGGCGGATCGGGGTGATCGCCGTAGTCGAAGACGAGCTCGAAGCGGCGTGTCGTGGCGTCGCCGGCGGTGGTGTTCCCGTACCTGACGCGCTTGAGATAGCGGTTGGCGGTGACGGGGGCGAGGCCGGCGCGGCGGTGTTTCTCGCTGGGCTTGCCTGCCGGGACGTTGACCATGTCCTCGGCGACGAACTCGTACGTCACGACGTTGCCGCGGTCGTCGCGGGTCTCGCAGAGGAGCCACGAGAAGATGCGAAACGGATCGGCCGGGTCGGCGATGCGGCTCTCGTCGGTGCGGCCGTACTCGTGGGTGACGTTGTCGCGGGTGACGACGCGCCAGTAGGGCTTTCCGTCCGGGGCGGTGAGGCGCTCGATCTTGGCGAAGCCACCCTCGACGCGCGGGCGATAGCGCGTGGGGTGGCGTGTCCAAATTCCGCTGCCCGGCGGTAGCGTTTCGGTTTGGAGCGGGGTGAGGTCTTCGGCGCCGGCGAGAGAGAAGACGTCGCTGTCCTCGCTGTCGCGGTACGTGGGGATCTTCTTGTCGGTGCGGCGGGTGATCGCAGGGAGGGAGAGGGACCAGCCGAGGCCGAACGGACCTTGGCCTTGGCCGACGTCGTAGGAGAGCGAGAGCTCGGGCGAGAGGCCGCGCGGCGATGGCGTGATCGGGAGCGGGATGGACATCGACCACGTGCCGGTCGCGGCGTTGTGGCGGAACGACTCGCCGATGCCTCGGAGGGCGCCGCCCCCCTTCGGGGTCTCGAGCTTGGGCGGGGCGACGGCGGCGAAGGAGGGAAGCGTGGCGCGCGGGCGCGCGGTGCCGTCGGCGAGCGCGGGCGCCTCGCGCTTCGGCGCCTCGGGAGCCTGGCGCTCGCGCTTGGGCGCGGCCGGATCGGGGCCGGTTTGCGGACTCTCGGGCCTTTCGTCGTCGCGCATGGCTCAGACTTCGTAAGTAAAGATGAGCCAGAGGTCGGTCGGCTTCGCGGACCCGCTAAAGCTCAGGTTCCAGGTCCCGGCCAACGATGTGCTCGTCGCGACCCCCGGTACCCACTTCAAGAGCGTTGACCCTGCGAGCCAAGCCTCGCCGTCCGTGTCGGTCCACGACCCGCCGCCCGCCTTCGCCATCGTGAAGTCCTCCGCGATGTCTATCCCGCGCGCATAGGCCGCAACGGTAACGACGTTGCCGAGCGTCTCCGTGCGCGACTTTGGAAAGTGCTGCGCCGTCAGCGGGAGCGTGAGAAGCGCGGCGGGTGCGCCCTCGTGGTAGCCCGCCCACGCGTCTGCGAAGTCGTGTTTGACTCGGAACAGCCGCTGCCGATGTTCCGCGCCGGCGACGTACGAGCTCGGGCGACCCTGGCGCGCGGTGTAGCGCACGTGAAGGACCAAGTCCGAGATGCTGTCGTAGTCGAGCTCGTTGCCGTCGGAGAGCTTGAAGGCCCAGGGGTTGCTCGTGTCGCCGTTGGCGAGGTGGGCGCCTACGCCCTCGAACGGTAGGAGCCGCTCGTCCCGGAACAGGAGCTCGAACTTGCCGGCGTCTTCGCGCGCGGTGCTGGTGCAAATGCTCTGGATGCTCGCGAAGGTCGACTCGAGCGACCCGTTTGGTGTCAGGCGCGTCTTTCCCGAGGTGAGCGTGAGGGTGCCCATGACGCCCTCGTAGGCGCCCGTGACGCAGGGAATCGATACGGATACCTGCTTGATGCGACGGAGGTAGTGCGTTGGGAAGTCGCGATCGAAGTCGTTCTCGACCAGCTTGAACGTCGCCGAGCCCGTTTCGCGAAGGGTGAGCAGCTGCTCGGGATCGTGCTTGGCGAGGGAGACCATCTTGCTGAGCTCGAGCTCCGCTTTGCTCTCGAGGTAGGCGGCGTCGAGGCGGCGGAGGTCGAGCGCTAGCTTCTCGCCAGCAAGGAGGCCCTTCTTGAGGCTGTCCCAGTAGCCGAAGCGGACGAAGGTGGTGCCGCCGTCTCCGCGCTCGATCTGGTAGGCGCGCTCGGCTTTGCGGGCGACCTCGTAGGCGAGCTTGTAGGCCTGGTAGTAGACGGCGGCGGCCTCACCGGCCATCCAGTCGTAGAGATCTTCTTTGGTGAACTTGGTGAGCATGACGCGGCGGACGTCGCGGGCCTGCTCGATCTGGCGCTTGGTGAGGGCGAGCTCGGCCTCGGCGACGGCGACGCGGATGCGCGCAGCGGCGATCTGCTTGTCGATCTGCGCGATCTCACGCTTCGCGACGTTCTCTTGCATCTGGTACTCGTCGTCGCGACGGTCGTAGCCGGCCTGGGTGGCCATCGTCGACGCGCCCCACTGGAACGCGCTGCCGATGACGCCGAGGCCGGCGGCGATGGCGCCGACCGAGTTCCCGACGCTCGTGCCGCCGGTGACCGTGACCTGGACGGGAGAGGCCGTGCCCGAGACACCAACGTGAAAGTTGGGGACGGCGTGTGCGGTGCTCGCGGAGCCCTGGACGACCTGTGACGACGCTTGGAACGCTTGCCCGAGGAAGGACATGAAGAGGGCGCCGTCCTCCAGCGGGGTGTTGCCCTGCGCCCTTTCGTAGAAGTCGCGTCGCTCCTCTGCCCTCTTGCGGGAGCGCTCGGTGGCGGCCAGCTCTTCTTTGGCTGCCTTGAGCTGTTGTTCG
>CALKVR010000045.1 GCA_938004815.1 uncultured Polyangiaceae bacterium
TCGGTGGCGATGTAGACCTGGTGCTCGTAGAGGTCGCTCCCGCAGCGGTAGACCTCGACGAACTCCATCGTGAGCGAGCCCGACTCCGAGTCGGTCCCGAGGACGCCGTGGTTCGGACAGTCGTGGACCGAGACGTCACGAATCGTCACGTCGTTGCCCTTGTGGACGACGCAAAAGCCGCTCGCGCCCGTGACCTCGAAGCCCTCGAACACGAAATGGGAGCCGTTCAGGACGATGCCGAACTGCGAGCCGCCCGAGATCACCGGCCGCTTTCCGTTCTTGCGAATGCCGCGGAGCCGGATGCGCTGCTGAGGGGTGCCCGAGCTGGCCGGGCGCACGTGGATATCGCCCGAGTACGTGGCGTCGCCATCGACCTCGACGACGTCGCCCGGCTCGAGGTCGTCGACCACCTGGTCGATGCTCTGGTACGGCTTGTCGGGCCCGACCTGATACGTCTCGGCCCGAGCCGCGGAGGAGAAAAAGAGGGACGCCAGAGCGGGCCCAAACCAAAGAAGCGCGGACGTTCGCATGAGGTCGAAAGGCGGGGACTGGTAGCAAGGCCCCGCGTACGTGCACCACCTACGGTGTGGTCGAGGGTTCCTTCCTTCGGAGCGTTCGATTCCGGAGGCTACGGTGGCGACGGCGAGGTCGGCAAGACGTTGCGGAGGTCGGTCGGGATGCTGGTCGCCGGATCGAGGAGCGTGTTCAGGTCGAGGCCATCGAGGGTGATCTCTTCGCGCACCCGCCGCGCCTCGAGGTAGAGCCGCACGAGCCCGGGGCTGCCCGAGTCGCCCACGAAGCCGACCGTCTGCTTCTCGTCGAGCGTGGCGCCGGGCTTGGCGTCGGGACCGGCCGCGTCGAGCCGCCCGTGCACGAGCAGGTACGTACGCGCTCGATCGGCCTCTTTTACGCGGTGGGCGACGATGACGGTGTTGCCGATCGCGCGCCCGCTCGCGACGACCTGGGCCTTGCCCTCCTGGCCGGGGAGGGTCAGGACGAGCACGGGCGTGCCGCGCTCGGCCGCGAGATCGACCGACACCGGGCTCAGATCGGCCGACTGGGTCGCGACGTCGTCGAACCCGCGGAGGATGAGCGGCGGCGACGGGATCGGGTAGAGAAACGCTCGCGGGGCTTCAGGCCGATCGGGCCGGCGCGGCAGCACCTCGAACGTCTTGCCACGCGCGCGCCGCTCGCGCTGCACCGAGCTGTCGCGGACGAGTGGCTCGTCCGGCTCGAGCAGCGGCACGCAGACGTCGCCCTCGGGCAGGTGGCGCGGCGGGCACGGCATCTCTTGGAGCGTGGGCGCGGCCGCGCTCGGCGCAGCGGGCGCGGGCGCAGCGGGCGCGGTCCGATGGAGCGCCGCGGGCAGCCCGACCGCCGCGAGGGCGGCGCAAGCGAGGGCGGCTTTCACGATCGGGTCCACGACCGGAAACCTAGCAGGCGGCGCGCTAGAGTAGGCCTCCGATGCGCCTCACCCACCGCCTCTCGATCGCGTTCGTGCTCTCCGCGCTCCTCGCTTGCTCGTCGGGCTCGGCGCACCCGGCGCCCTCGGCGAGCTCGACCGAGCCTGCCGCCAGCGCCGTCGGGCCCGCGAGCGCGTGGCCAACCGCGAGCGCGGCCGCGTCGGCCAGCGCGAAGCCGGTGCTCGATGCGCTCAGCGGTGAGAACCTCCACAAGGACGCAACCCACCTGTCCTCGGCCGAATTCCGCGGGCGCGGCTCGGGCTCGGACGACGAGGGCAAGGCGGCGGCCTGGCTCGTCGCAGCGCTCGACGCGGCCAAGGTCGACAAGGCCTTCGACGAGCGCCTCGTGCCGTTCAAGTACCGGTACGGGTCGAGCGCGAACGTGGTCGGCATGATCGCGCCCGACAAGAGCGACAAGCCCGGCTACGTGCTGGTCGGCGCGCACTACGATCACGTCGGCGTCGACAAGCAGGGCAACGTCTACTTCGGCGCCGAGGACAACGCGTCGGGCACGGCGATGGTGCTGGGCCTCGCGCGCATGCTCGTCGCGCGCAGGGCCGAGCTCGACCGCCCCGTCATCGTCGCGTTCTTTGGCGCCGAGGAGCAGGGCCTCCACGGCAGCCGCGCGTTCGCCAAGAGCTGGCCGTTCAAGCAGCGACCGATCGCGATGATGGTGAACATCGACATGATCGGGCGCGAGCTCGTCGACCAGCCCCTCGTCTGGCTGGGCGCTCGGAGCATGGGCATCCTCGACGGCGTCGACCCCGAGAAGGCGGTCGGCGCGGTCCTCTCCGACAAGGACCCCGACATCCGGCGCCGCGTGAACGCCGCCTGCGAGGCCGAGGGCGTTCGCGCCATCACCGTCGACGATCTGCCACCGAACCTCCGCCCGCGCGTCGCCGCGATGGCACGGGGCCGCAGCGATCACTACCCGTTCGAGCTGCTCGGCATCCCCTTCGCCTTCTTCAGCTCGGGAGAAAGCACCGATTACCACGAGCCCAGCGACACCGCCGACAAGCTCGAGCCCGCGGTCATGGAGCGCCGGGCCCGGGCCATCCTGCGTTTCATCCTCGACGAATCGCGCCGCTGACCTTCGTACGGGTTGCCGCACCGGCGAGGAGGCGATACCGAGCGGCCATCCATATGGCCACCGCCGCCAACCTCGATCAGACCATCACGAACCTCTTCGAAGCCGAGCGGCGCGTGCGAAACCTGCACGACGAGATCTCGGACGGTGACCCCGCCGACGTGCTCGCCGCGATCGAGCGCGCGGTCGCGGCCGCGCTCAAAGAGTCGAGCGAAGAAGAGTCGTCGCTCCGCCTCGAGCGCCTCGCCCTGCTCCTCGGCGAGCTCGAGGGCCCGCGCCCCGTCGATCTCTTGATCGACATCGTCGCGTCCGACCTGTCTCAAGCGCGCAACGCCGCCGGCGAGATGCTCGAGGGCCTCGCCTTCGATCGCTTCAAAGAGGTCGCCAAGGGCATCGAGCGCGCGCTCAAGCGCTTGCCGGCCGGCTCCCCCGCCCTCCCCGAGCTGCCCTACGTGATCGCCGACATCCCCGAGCCGGGGGTGGTGAAGCTCCTCGAGCAGTTCTTGAAGCACGAAGACGCCGACGCGGTCGCGGCCGCGATCGAGGTCGGCGTCGAGATCGGCGACCCCGCCTTCGCCAAGCATCTCAC
>CALKVR010000046.1 GCA_938004815.1 uncultured Polyangiaceae bacterium
CTCACGGACCGCGCGACACTCCTGACGACCTGTCAGGCATCTAGCTCGGCGCGAGCGCGCTCGGCGAGTGTGTCGAACCGGGGCGCCGTATCCGGAGCGTGCTCCAACAGCCACGTGCGACAAGCGGCCTCGTCCGCGCCCGCCTTCAGGAGCTCGATGACGTCTACCTGGTCACGCAGTCGCCAGGCCTTGAGCTTCATGTAGACGAGCGCTTCGATCGCCAAGATCGGAATCCCGTCGCTCTCGACGGCGGCGTCCCGTGCGCGTGCCAAGAAGGTCTCGTCGTCCGCGGCCGCGATGCTGTCCACGGGGACCCCTTCGACCTCGAACGGCACCCTCAACAGGACGAGCCCACCGGGGCGTCGCTCAAACGCCTTGTCATCAACGAGGAAGTCGACGCCCCTCGTGGCGCGCGGCCAGCCTTGCGCGCCGATGGCGAGCCCGCCTACCAGCGCGTGCTTGATCCCCATTCGCTTGTATTCGGCCGAGATCACCCGCATGGCGTGGAGAACACGCGGCGCGACCACTTGGTCCAGCAAGCGCACATCAGGCGTATCGGGCTTCATGGTGCGGACCTGCGAGATGGCGACTTGGGGCCGAGCAAGCATGCTCGAGTGTATCACGGGCGCGCCGCTGAAGGAGGCGGGCGAGCCCGGGACGAGCCCAGCACCAGGTACACCACCGGCAGGACGGCCAGCGTGAGGATCGTGGACGAGATGACGCCGCCGATGACCACCGTCGCGAGCGGGCGCTGAACCTCGGCGCCGATACCGGTGTTGAACGCCATCGGCACGAACCCGAGGCTCGCGACGAGGGCCGTCATCAGAACGGGGCGCAGCCTGCGCTTGGCCGCTTCGGGGACGGCTTCGTCGAGCGACATGCCCTCGGCGAGCAGGGCACGGACGGTGGACACGAGCATCATGTCGCCGAGCACGGCGACGCCGAAGAGGGCCACGAAGCCGACCGCCGCCGACACGCTGATCGGCATGCCCCTGAGCGCGAGCGCGAAGACCCCGCCGACGGCCGCGAACGGCACGCCGAGGAAGACGCGAAGCGCGTCGAAGACGCGCCCGTAGGTCGCGTAGAGGAGGACGAGCACGAGGGCGAGCGCGAGGGGAATCACGATCGCCAGCCGGTCTCTCGCTCGCTCGAGGTTCTCGAACTGCCCGCCGAACCGCGTGTAGTAGCCGGCGGGCAAGGACACGTCGGTCTCGATGCGTCTCCGCGCCTCGTCGACGAACGAGCCGACGTCGCGCCCGCGGACGTTGGCCTGGACGACGACCCGCCGTCGCGCCCATTCGCGGTTCACGACCGACGGGGTCTCGACGGTCTCGATCGCGGCGAGGCGGGCGAGGGGAATGCGCTCGCCGTTGGCGGACGTCACCAGGATGCGTCCGATCGCCTCGGGGCTCGCGCGGTAGCGCTCGGCGATCTTGATCGTGATGGGGAAGCGCCGCTCGCCGCTCTGGAGCTCTCCCGCGCGCCGGGTGCCCAGGCTCTCGACGACCGCGAGGACGTCGGCGGCCGCGATGCCGTAGCGAGCCACCGCGTCGCGGTCGACGTCGATGCGGAGCATGGGCTGCCCGGTCAGCTGCTCGGTCACGACATCGGCCGCTCCCGGGATGGTCTGGAGCACGGCCTCGACCTCGCGCGCCTTTTCACGGAGGACGTCGTAGTCGTCGCCGAAGATCTTGACGCCGATGTCGGTGCGGATGCCGGCGACCATTTCGTTCACGCGCATCTCGATCGGCTGCGAGAACACGACCCGCATGCCGGGCAGGCCGTCGAGATCGGCCTGCATCGCGGCCGTGAGCTCCTCTTGCGTCGAAGCGCGCGTCCATCGTTGTCGAGGCGTGAGCGTGATGAAGACGTCGCTCAGCTCGACGCCCATCGGGTCGGTGGCGATCTCTGCCGAGCCGGTTCGTGTCCAGACGTGCTCGATCTCGTCGGGGAAGCGCTCGAGCAGCTCCTTCTCGATCTGGCTGCCGTAGCGCACCGACTCGTCCACGGAGACGCCGGCGAGCCGTATGGTGTTCGCGACCAGCGCGCCCTCTCGAAGCCGAGGGACGAACTCGGCGCCCAGACGCGACGCGACGTAGGCCCCGCAGACGAGCGCGACCAGAGCGATCTTGAGGACGGCCCATCGCCACCGAAGCGCGGCGGCGAGCACGACGGCGTAGCCTCGCGCGAGCGCCCGAACCACGACCGTCGGCTCATGGCTCTTCTGCGGGCGCAGAAGCAGGCTCGCCAGCGCCGGCACCAGCGTCAGCGAGAGGAGGATCGAACCGATCAGCGCGAAGATGACGGTGAGCGCCATCGGTCGGAAGAGCTTCCCCTCGATCCCTTCGAGCGCGAGGATCGGAAGGTAGACGATCATGATGATCAGCTCGCCGAAGAGGGTCGGTCTCCGCACCTCGATGGCGGCGTCGCGCACGACGTCCTCGGGGGGGCGTTCCGGTGGGTCGATCGCCAGTCTTCGCTCGGCGTTCTCGACCATGATGACCGAGCTGTCGACGAGGAGGCCGAAGTCGATCGCACCCAGGCTCATCAGGCTACCGGCGATGCCGAAGCGCAGCATGAGGTTGGAGGCGACCAGCATCGAGAGCGGGATCGCCGCCGCCACGATGAGCCCGGCGCGGAGGTTGCCGAGGAACACGAAGAGGACGGCGACGACGAGCAACGCGCCCTCGAGGAGGTTCTCGCGAACGGTCGAGAGCACGCGATCGACCAGCTCGGTTCGATCGTAGAGCGTGGTCAGCTCGATCCCAGGCGGGAGGCTCTTTTTCACCTCGTCGAGGCGGAGCTTCAGCCGGCTGGTGACGTCGTGGCTGTTCTCGCCCATGAGCATGAACCCGAGCCCGAGCACGACCTCTCCCCGGGCGTCCTCGGTCACGGCGCCCCGCCTGATCTCGCGCCCGGCCACGACCTTGGCGACGTCGCGGACCCGAACCGGCACCCCATCGCGCGCGGCGACGACGATCTCTTCGATGTGCTTCGGCTCGGTGACGAGCGCGACCCCCTGCACGAGCGCGGACTCTCCTGCGCGATCGATCGTTCCACCGCCCACGGTGGCGTTGTTGCGTTCGAGCGCCTCGGCGAGCTCCGCGAGGGTGAGATCGCGCCGCTGGAGCTCGAGGGGATCGACGACCACCTGATACTGGAGCTCGTCGCCGCCCCAGGCATTCACCTCGGCCACGCCGGGGACGGCGCGGAGCTGAGGGCGGAGGATCCAATCGTGGGCCGAGCGGACGTCCGCGAGCGACGCGGTGTCGCTGCGCATCACGTAGTGGAGAACCTCGCCGAGCCCGGTCGCGACGGGCCCGAGCTCGGGTGGGTCGACGCCGAACGGCAGCTTGGCGGTTCGCACGCGCTCGTCCACGACCTGACGAGCCAGATAGATGTCGGTGCCGTCTTCGAAGATGACCGTCACCTGCGCGAAGCCGAACCGCGACACGCTGCGCACCTCGACCAACCCAGGGAGCCCCGCGATCGTCTGCTCGACGCTGGCGGTGATTTGGCGTTCGACGTCGAGCGGCGATAGGGCGGGGGCGACGATGTTGACCTGAACCTGGACCGGCGTCGTATCGGGGAAGGCATCGACGGGCAGCGCGCGAAACGAGAGCGCGCCCAGGATCGCGATGCCGAGCCAGATCAGGATCACGGCTAACCGATGCCGTAACGACGCGGTGACGAGCGCGGCCAACATTGGGTGTCAGTCGTCGGCGCAGCAGCCTGCGCCGATCGAGTCCTTGAGCGTCTCCGTCTTGAGGAGGAAGCTGCCTTCGGTGACGATCTCTTCGCCGGCGATCACGCCGCGGTCGAGGAGCTCTGAGAAGCCGTCTTCGGGAGGGCCGAGCTTGACCCGCCGCGCCTCGTACTCGCGCTCGCTCTTCTTCACGAAGACGATGAAGCCATTCGATGCGCGTTGAATGGCAGCAGCGGGGATGACGACGCGCGGACGCTCTTCGCCCAGGATGATCCTGCCGGTGCCGAACATGTTGGCCTTCAGCAAGCGCTCGGTGTTGTCGAGCGAAACCCGGGCCATCGCCGTTCGGGTCTTGGGATCGATCTCTGCTGCGATGTAAGAGATCTTTCCCTCGAACTGCCGGCTGGGGAGGACGTCGACCTGGACGAAGGTCCGCTGGCCGAGCGCGATCTTCGCCAGATCCATCTCCGCGACGTCGATCTCCGCCCAGACGCGTGAAAGGTCCACGATCTCGACCAACACCTCTTCGAGGTCGACGTTCTCGCCGATGGTGACCCCTCGCCGCGTGATCACGCCGTCGATGGGTGCCTTCAGGGTGTAGCTGACGCCGCCGCCGC
>CALKVR010000047.1 GCA_938004815.1 uncultured Polyangiaceae bacterium
GCGGATGCCAGCATCGGGTTTGACTGCTGGGCAGCCGCGTCTTGAAGGCCTGCTTCGCCGCTTCGATGAGGAGCGCGAGATCACGTACAAAGGCGAGAACTACCGCGTTCGCGACAATGGCGCGGTGCTGCGGCGCGCGCGCCCATCGGCCTCCCGCGAGGGCCGGCCCTTGGAGACCCGCAGGAGCACGCCTCGCGGCGAGCTGGCGGCGTCGAGCGCGTTGTCGAGCAACACGACCAACGCTTGCACGAACTGCTCGTGGTCCACGAACACGTCGGGCAAGTCCTGCTCGGAGCGACGTGCGCACGAGCCGCTCGATCCGCTCGAGCACCCTCAAGAGGCGCCCAGGATGCGAGAGGGCGACGCCGGCCGACGCCAGATCCTCGACCAGCTCCTCGGTGATCGATCGGAGAGCCGCGACCGGGTTGCGAACCTCGTGCGCGAAGCCCGCGACCATCGTGCCCATGGCGGCCAGGTGGTCGAAGCGGCGGCGCGCTTCTTCGCGGCGCTTGGCTTCGTGGACGTCGCGGAACGCACAGAAGAACCAGGCGGCGTTGCCGGTGAGCCCGAGTGTCATCTCGAGATCGAGCGGCACGCCGTCGGGCGTCTCGTGGGTGATCTCGATCTCCATCGGCCCGCCGTCGGGCAGCTCGTCCTCGAGCCGGGCCGGCAGCCCCAGCCACGTGGCCGCGTCGCGCCCAACGGGCGCGTCGATCTGGAGCACATCGAGGGCGGCACGGTTCGCGTAGACGATCGCCCCAGCACGATCGATCAGGACGAGGCCGACGTCCAAGGCATCCAGCACGGCGTCATCGATACCCAGGGGCGGCCGCGCGTCGCCCCCCATCACGGTGCGCGCGAGAGCAGCGCCTCCAGTGCCGACCCGTTCTGACTCATCGAGAGCTGCCGCCGCAGCGCGCGCTCGAACGCGCCGAGGACGGCCTCGCGATCGGCAGACCCATCGAGCCACGCCAGCGCAGCGGAGACTTGCGCGCCCGCGTCGCCGGCCGGCGCCTCGAGACCCACGTCACCGACGTAGCGCAGCCGCTCACCGTCGACGCCGAACGCGTCGGCGGATAGCTCGAGGCAAAAGTCGTGATCGGTGCCGGTCCGCAAGGCCTCTGCGAGCGACGCGCCGAAGGCATCCAAGAGCCGCCGCCTCGCCGCGACGTCGAGCGCGCCCTCTACGAGGACCTCGGCCACCGTCGGCAAGCGGGCGCGGACGGTCCAGATCCACCACGCCCCGTCGGAGGCCGATTGAGCGACCACCACCGTATCCGGGACGCCCAGGCCCTCGAGCTTCGTGCGCTCGCGCGCCGCTCGCACCAGGGCCTGCCGCGCCGAGTCGGCGTGCGGGTGACGCGTTCGCGTGTGGGTCTCCAGCACGAAGCCATCCGCGAGGTAAGCGATGCGGCCGCTCGGCTCCGGAGTCGGCCGCCCGGAGAGCATCCCCCTGGCTTCGAAGCTCGCCAGCTTGGTTCGCCCCTTGTGCGCCGGCCAGATGAAGCCGGCCGGGACGTCGGCTCGCGGAAGCGACGGCAGCGCCCACTCCGTCCCGGCAGCGCCGAGCGGCGTGCGGCGCCGCGCCGCCTCGGCGAGGTCGATCTGGTACGCGGCGGAGGCCTCCTCGAGGAGCAGCTCGGCGGCCCACTCGGGGTCGAGCGCGTGCGCGGAGACGCTCGCGAGCGCCGCCTCGCGGCGCTCCGCCACGCGAACCTCGAGCCTGACGGCGCCGCCCTCGCCGCTCTGCATCGCGCGCGAGAACGTCCGGATGGCGGTGACGAAGGTGTCGACGACGCCGATGCCGTCGGTCGCTATCGCCTCGACACACGGGACGTCGTCGCCTCGATCGAGCACCGCCCTGAGGCGCGCGCCGTCGACGGCGTCGTGCTGGTCCTGCTTGTTGGCCTGGAGCACGAGCGGGATGCGCGACGCTCGCGCACGCGCGACGCCCTCGAGCACACCTTGCCCCGCGCGGGCGCGCTCGAGGGCGCTCGCGCTGCTGTCGCACACGTACACGACGACGTCGGCGGTCTGGAGCAGGTGCCGGCGCCTCGCGCTGAGGACGACCTGCCCCGGGACGCTGATGATCTGGCAGAGCAGCGGGATGCCCCCCACCACGCCGGCCTGGATCTCCATCCAGTCGAAGTAGAGCGTCCGCCCCTCGAGCTCGGCTGGCGTATGCACCTCGGTGGTTCGCTGCGACGCAAACAGCGCGGCGAGCTGCCTCAGGTTCGTGGTCTTGCCGCTGCCCGCGGCACCGTCGTACACGACGCGCACGCAGAGTCGCTCCTCGAGCGGATCGAACGTCGCCATTCTCAGCCTCTCCCGCGCTTGCGCTGGCCACGACGGTTCAGCACGCGGGCCGCGCACTGGGGGTCGCCCTCGGCTACGATGACGAGCCCGTCATACCAATACGCCACGAGCGCGCGGGCGCCCCGCCCCTCGGGGAGCGTGACGGCGACGATCTCGGGCGCGCCGCCGAACGCAGCGACCACGTCGAGGGCCGAGATGGCCCACTTGGCATGCCGCACGAGCACGGCCGCGCTCTCGGGCGCCGGCCCGTAGAGCGCCACCGGGTGGGGCGCGGCGCGATCGCCCGTGCGCACGAAGGCGGCCGCCCACTCGTCGCTGAAGAAGCACCCAGCCATCTCGTCGAGCGCACACCCCACGAGCTCCGGCTCGCAGATGCCGCCCGCGAGCGAGAGCACCTCGGCCGTACCGAACGTGAAGCGAGCGCTATAGCCGCCGTGCGGGCGCGGCAGCCACCGCGCGCATCGGCCGGGGCCCACGAGCGTGAGGAGAGACTCGACCGTGTGCTGAGCCAGCACCGACCGCAGATCCTCGGGTCTGACGATCCCCCGGTCGACCAGGTACTCGCCGAGCGGGAGGCTCTCTCGCTTGCACGTCGAGTAGAGCCGTTCCATCGTCCGGTGGTCGACGCCCGCGTGGCTCATGAGCAGCTCGGTCAGACGGCGCGCCAGCCCCGCCGCGGCCGCCCAGCAGATCCGCGCGTCTTGGACGAAGACGGCGCCGAGCGCGGCGTCGCCGGTGACGACGAGCTCGCCGGCTCCTCGCCCCTCGAGCTCGTCGACGAACCGGCACACGTCGTGGACGGACTCGACGACGACCCCGCGAGCCGAGGGCGTGGATGCGGGTGCTTCGATCAAGGCCCGCGTCCGAGCTGCCCGGCTACCTCCCCGAGCCAGGCGCGTAGCAGCCCCACGTTGGTGTCCCGCTCGGCGAGCCCCATGACGACCAGATCGGGCCGGTCAGGGACGCGGGCGTAGGCGTGGACCCAGGTCTCGGAGGTCACGAGGGCCGACGGGCACGGATGATCGGCGTCGTCGGGCGCGATCGGCGGGGCCGAGCAGAGATCGGGAGCCGAGAGCGCGGCGAGCTCGACGGTCTCGGCCGGCACTTGGCCGCGGACGCAGACCCCGAGCACGAGCCCGGCGCGGCCGTCCATGCACGCGATCGCCGCGACGCCCGGGGCGCGATCGAGCGCGGCGCGCATCGCGGTCTCGAGCTCGGTCACGCCGCGACCTGCGCGCTGTGCTTGTTCACGACCGTGCGCACGATCGCGATGTTCGAGACGCTCCGATCGGCGGCCAGGTAGATGAACAGCGTCGGCCCGAGGATCTTGATGAAGTGGATCTGGTCGCCAAGCGTGAGGATCATGTCCTCGAGGTTCGTCTTGAGGTTCAGCGCCTTCATGATCTTCATCTTCTGCTTCACCAGCTCGCTGTTGTAGGCGCTCGCGACCGCGAGATCGAACTCGGTCCGCGTCGAGCGGACGGCGAGCGTCATGCCCGAGTCCATGTCGACGAGCGAGGCGGCGATGAACCCGGGGATGTCGGCGGCGAAGTGGTCGAATGCGTCGTTGATGATCTTGTCGCTTGCCATGAGGTCTCCTCTCGTTACCGTTTCGAGAACCCGGGTCGCCCCGGCCTGATCAGCGGAACCACCCCTTCCTGTCGCGCCGCGCGAGCTCTTCGAAGTGTCCGCTCGTTCGCCGGCCGAGCTCTTGGATCGCTCGATCCAGCCGCTGGACGTGCTCCGAGATCAGCTTCAGCTCTTGTCGCAGCTCACCGCGCTCCATCGCATCGTCGACCCGCACCTCACGGAGCCGCTCGGTGAACCGGGCCTCCATGAGGCTCACGTGGGCCTCGACGGTCTCACGCAGGACCTGGCGCAAAGCCGAGAGCAGAGGGTTGCCCTCGGGCCGCGGACCAGCCCCTGCACCGGCGGGTGAAGCGGCCGCCTCGCCGGCGCCGCTCGGCCGCGCCTGGAGCACCGCGAGCACCTCGGTCAGCGCCCGCT
>CALKVR010000048.1 GCA_938004815.1 uncultured Polyangiaceae bacterium
GGTTCATCTCGACGTAGAGGTACGCGGAGAGGCCGCCGTATTTGCGGATCGAGCGACTTTTCCGGTGACCTCGATGCCGACGTCGCCGCCACGCCTGGAGGATCATCGTGCCAGCGGAATGCGCTTCGACACGAGCATCTTGCGATCTCGTGTCAGCAGCGGAACGCGGTGAACGACACTCGTTGCCGCAATCAGCTCATCGGCGGGGTCGCTCCGGATATCGAGCTTCGTCGACTCGACGGCAATCGCGCGAGTCAACGGCCAAACGTGAACCGAGCTGAGAGCCCGGACGACGTCGGGGTCCTCGAGATCGAGCCGAATCCGACCGAGCTGCGCCAGCTTCGCGATTTCCCAGAGCACGATCGCCGAAATGCTCCACTCTTCACGCGAGAGCACCCGCTGCTCCCGGGGACGCAACACCCCGTGAAGCGCGTGCAGGAGAACATGCGTGTCAAGGTTCAGCATCGAACCGAACGCCGGTCGACAGGATGTCGCCCTTGATCACCAACTTGTTCTTCAAGCAGCCGATCAACGACGACGAGTCGCCACCGATCGCAACGAGCTTGGCCACGGGCTTGCCGCGCTTGGTGATCACCAGCCCCTCGGGGGGGACCTCATCGAGAAGCGCAAGGCACTGTTCTTTGAACTTCGCGGCTGCGATCTGCCTCATGGCCACATGATAGGACTGGTCATCTGTTGTGTCCAGTTGACCCGCCCGTCAGCCGAGCGCGCGCTGAAACACGCGGTAGGTCTTGTAGACGCGGCCGCCCATCAGCTTGATGCCGATGTTGATCGGCGCGTTGTCCTCGACCGTCCATGAGAGCTCGCCGTCGCGGAGGCCGAGCACGTGGGCGGCTCGGTTCATCTCGACGTAGAGGTACGCGGAGAGGCCGCCGTATTTGCGGATCGAGCGCCACTTTTTCTTGATGCCGAGGATGTAGAGCCGGCCCGACCGCGGGCCGCGGACCTTGAGCCGGTAGAGCAGCTTGGCGATCTGGAGCGGGCCGAGCTTGCCGTGGAAGTCTCGGATGAGCTCGTTGATGTTGGGCAGGCCCACCGCGACCGCCGCCGGCTCGCCGCCGATCGAGACGAGGCGGGTGAGCTCGGGCATCAGCACGAGCTCGAGATCCTTGGCCGCCTTCTCGAGCTCGGCCTTGGTCGCGGGGACGAAGCCCCAGTTGTCGCTCCACGCGTCGTTGAAGATATCGATGATGACGTCGAGCTCGCGCGCCACGTTCCGGGCGTCGATCGTGCGGACGGTGACCTCGGGGAGCGCCTCGATGTCGTCGTGCGCGCGCTGCGCGCGGACCGGCACCTCGCCGACGTCGTACTTCCACGCGTAGAAGTCTTTGAGCTTGTCGAAGCCGGCCCGCTCGACGAGCCCGGCCTGATACGGCCGATGGTGCGGCATCATGATCATCGGCGGGTGGTGGAACCCGTCGACGAGGCAGCCGACCTCCTCGTTGATGCTCAGGCTGTAGGGGCCGTGCATCCGCTTCATGCCGCGGGCTTTCAGCCAGGCCGCCGCTTCGTCCAGCAGCGCGGCCGCGACGGCGGCGTCTTCGATCGTGTCGAGGTAGCCGAAGAACCCGGCGTCGTCGCGGTGGAGGCGGAGGTGCTCGTGGTCGATCTGCGCGGTGATCCGCCCGACCGGACGATCATCCTGGTACGCGACCCACGCCGCCGCCTCGGCGTGCTGGAAAAAGGGGTTGTTGCCCGCGTCGAGCTTGCCGGCGACCTCGGTGTCGAGCGGCCGCACGTAGGCGGGGTCGCCCCCGTAGATGGTCTCGACGACGTCGAGAAAGTCGCGGAGGCGGCGCTTGTCGGAGCCCACCTCACGCACTTGGACGGCCATGCCAAGACGCTTTTAGCACGGCTCCCGGCGCCCCGGGCAGCATGCTATGGGAGGCGCCTATGCCGCCGGCTGTCCAGGCCCCCGCTCACCCCGCGGCCGCGCTCGCCGCGTTCGCGGAGCCGCTCGTCCGTGGCCGGCGCGTCGCCGTCCTCGGATCCGCGACGCTCCCGCTCGGCTCCGCCCTCGCCGAGCGCGGCGCGCGACTCGTTCACGTCTACGATCCCGATCCGGGCCGGGTGGCCGAGGCGATCGCCCGCCGCGGCGCCGGGGCCGGCCCCGTCATCGCCGAGCTCTCTGACGATCTCGGTATCCGCGACGGCGCGTTCGACGTCGTGTTCGTGCCTGACATGGCGCTCCTCGGCGACGCGGCCGCGCTCGTCCGGCGGGTGCAGCGCCTGGTCTCACCGACGGGGGTCGCCGTGTTCGCCTCGCCGAACCCCGAGGCCGAGCGCTTTCTCTTGCCGCCCTCGCCGGCTCTCGACGCCGCCCTCGGCTACTACGAGCTCTACGACGTCGTGTCGCTGCACTTCTCCGAGGTGCGCATGCTCGGCCAGGCGCCGTTCACCGGCTACTCGATCGTCGATTTCTCCGAGGACGACCCGGCCGTCGCGGTCGACACCTCGGTGCTCGACGAGCCCGAGACGCCCGAGTGGTACGTCGCGATCGCGAGCGAGCGTCACGTCGACGTCGAGGCCTACTCGATCGTGGAGATCCCGCTCGCCGACGTTTCGCGCGCCGCTCCCATCGAGCCGCTGACGATGCCGTATCGCGACCCGCCGACCCCGCGCACCCACAAGGAGGCGCCGGCGGTCGCGGCAGGCGCGCCGGTGCCGGCCGCCGATCGCGAGCGCGACATCCTCGCGCTGACCGAGGCGCAGACGCGCTTGGCCGTCATCGCCACCGAGAACGAGAAGCTCCGAGAGCGCGCGGCCGAGCTCGCCGGCCTCGAGCGGCAGGTGTCGCACGCGTCGATGCGCGTCGCCGAGCTCGAGCGCGAGATCGAGGCGGCGCGATCGAAGGTGATGGAGCTCGAGGCCGTCGCGGCGCGCGCCGAAGCGCGCGCCGAAGCGGCCGAGGCCGGTGGCCTCCAGCTG
>CALKVR010000049.1 GCA_938004815.1 uncultured Polyangiaceae bacterium
CAACGTCGAACGCTTCGCGCGGCTCGGCATCCATGAGTACTTCATCTTCGACCGCGGCAGGCTCCGCCTCACCGGCTTTCGCCTGCGTCCCGGGGGCGGCTACGCGCCGATCGTCCCACAGGCCGGCCGCTACCCCTCCACCGTCCTCGGGTTGGATATCGCCATCGACTCGAACAAGCTCCGGTTCTTCCACGGCACGGCCCCCCTCGCGGAGAGCTCCGAGCTGGTGGCCCGCCTCGAGGGCATGCTCGATGGGCTCGAGGCCCGAGCCGCGGAGAGCGAAGCGCGCGCCGCAGAGAGTGAAGCGCGCGCCGCGGAGAGCGAAGCCCGGCGCCAAGACGCCGAGCGGAGGCTGGCCGAGGCGCTCGCCGAGATCGAGCGCTTGAAGTCTGGAGGCTGACTCGACCCCGCTCGGCGAACCCTGACTCGTCTCCCGAGCTGCCTGGGACACGTCCCAGGCAGCTGATCTCGATCGTGATTTGCAGGCTGCACGCGAGCCCCGCCTCGGCACGGCAGCTGCACTTGGCTAGCCTCCGGAGGCTTTCATGACGACGAAGCGGGGTGTGGGATTCGCGGCGATCTTGGCGGCGCTATCGGGCGCGTGCTCGGACGACGGCGTGGAGCCGACGGGTGCAGGCGGCGCTGGCGGAGCACCGACCGGCTCGGGGGGCGGACAGACGTCGAGCGGGACGGGCGGAGCGCCCAACTGTCTCGGGACGGAGACCGATGACCCGCAGCTCGCGGCGGCATTGGAGGTATTGCGTGAAGAGATGGTTGCAGCCGGGGTGCCCGGCGGCGCCATCGCGATCGTCAAGGACGGGCAGGTTCTGGGCCTGGGGGTCTCGGGCTCCAAGAGCGCCGTCGGTTGTGATCCGATCACGACAGACACCCTCTTTGGCGCGGCGTTCCTGACCGAGCTCGTCACGACGGTCGCCGTGCTCGACGCGGTAGAGGAGGGCAAGCTCGCGCTGGAGGCGCCCATCACAAACTTCATTCCCGAGCCCGGGATTTGGGTGCAGCCGGGGCGTGGTGACGTGGATCAGATCACCCTGCACCACCTCTTGACCAATACCAGCGGGTATCGCTCGGCGTCGTCCGCGAACCCGTTGCAGTCCACCTGCACGAGCCTCGCGGATGCTTTCGAGAACGCGGTCGATCCGGTGATCCAGGCCGCGCCTGGGACGATGAACGACACCAACGATTGGAACAACTTCGAGATCGCGGGGCTCGCGCTCCAGAACGTCGACGGTGTGGACTTTGGTGACGCGGTGGCGGCACGCGTCCTTGGTCCGCTCGGGATGGGGGGCACGTTCGATCACGAAGTCCTGGCGACGAGCGACCACTCCAAGAGCTACGTGGGCTCGTTGGAGGTGCCGCTCGAGAGCCACTGCCCGAACCACGCGCCTGCGCTGGGCTATCACGGGAGCATCGATGACCTGGCGACGCTCGTCGCCGATGTGACCGGTGGGGTCAGCGCCGTGCTTGGCCCTGCAATGCAGACCGAGCTCTTCGTCGAGCAGGGCGTCAATTTCTGGTCGTATTGGTACACGCCGTATGGCATCAGTCAGGCCTTTCCGGCACCGAGCATCCAGCCGCCCGACGAGGTGTTCTGGACCGACGGACTGGCGCAGGGCTTCACCTCGCACTTCGTGTTCTTGAAGCAGCGCGGGCTCGCTGTGGTGACGCTGATGAACGGAGAAGGTTGGGAAGAGGCTCTCGAGGTCACCGAGCGGGTCCTCGAGATGTACGACCCGAGCGTGACGCTGGACCTGTGGCCCTCGGATCCCAACGCCGTCTTCGAGCCCCTCGATCCCACGCTCCTCGCATCGCTCGTCGGGAGCTACCATGACGAGTTCGGCTTCGACGGCGTATCCCCCCGCACGCTCGATGTCACGCTGGACCCGAATGACGCCACGAAGCTCGTCGCGACGCTGACCAGCGTCGACGGCTTCGCCGTGCCGGTCAGCCTTGCTCCCCACTTCTGCAACCACAACTACGTCGCGACGGTCGGGAGCCAAGAGGTCCCCGTTCGCTTCTGGCGCGACGAGACGACCGGCGAGCCCAGCGCCGTGCAGCTCTTTGCCGACGCGGGGCCGCCGCTCTTCAGGGTGCCGTGACGCCGCGCCCGCGTTACCCTTCGGCTGTGCGGACCACGGGGCTGCTTGCGTGCGTGACTGCGGCACTCTGGCTCCTAGGGGGAGTCGCTCACGCCGGCGATCCCAAGCGTGAAGAGGCCGCGCGCATCTTTGCCGCAGGCGATCAGGCATACGCATCCGGCCAGAACCTCGCCGCCGCGAGAGCGTACGAGCGCGCGTACGAGCTCACCCCGCTTCCAGCGATCACCTTCTCGATCGCGCAGGCGTACCGGCGGCACTACTTCGAGGACCCGAACGTGCAGTGGCTGGAGAAGTCGCAGGCGCTGTACCAGCGCTACCTGAGGGAGGAGCCGCAGGGGCCACGCCGCGCGCACGCGGTCACGCACCTCGCCAACATCGCGACGCTCCTCGCCGAGCACGCGAGCAAGGAGCGGGGTGAGGGCATGGCGTCCGCCCTCTCACCGACCGAGTTCCTGGTTTCATCGGTTACTCCGGGCGCGGTGGCGCAGATCGACGATGGCCCGCCGCAGCCCGTTCCGCTCGTGCAGCGGGTCCTGCCCGGGCCTCACCGCGTGAAGGTCTCGGCGCCCGGCTACTTCGAGCTCGACCAAGAGGTCGAAGCCACCGAGGGTCGGATGATCATCATCCCTACCGAGCTGCGCGCTCGCCCAGGCACGCTGCGCGTCGACACCGACCCGGACGCCGACGTCTGGATCGACGGTCGCCTCGTCGCTCGCGGCGACAAGGCCAAAGCGATCGACCTGCCCGCCGGCAACCCCCTCGTCTCGGTGACCGCCTTCGGCCGGCGAGCCGATGCCCGGTCGGTGCGCGTCGATCGCGGGCGCATCGAGTCGGTGCGGATCGATCTGGAGACGAGCGATCAGCGCGTGGCCTCCTATTGGCTGTTCGGCACGTCGGGCGCGCTCACGATCGGCGGCGCCGCGATGGCGATCCTCGCCGCCGTGTCCGAGTCACGCGTCACGAGCGAGCGCGCCGGTCTCCTCCAAGGGCGAGCGCTCACACCGGAGCAGGCGCGCGAGTCGAACGAGGCGCTCGAGACGCGCGATCTCGCGCGCGGTCTCGCCGTGGGCGGCTTCGCTGGTGGCGCGCTGGTCGGGCTGACAGGCACGTTCGTGTTCGTGTTCGACAGCGCCCCGCCGGCCGCGGCTCCGGCGGCCGACACCGCGACCTCGTTCGGACTGTCTCTTCGCGGCGCATACTGAGACCCTTCGCGTACAGGTCAGCCGCCGAGCGGCTCGGCTGGCACGGTCAGGAACGTGACCACCCCCGCAGCCGTCTGCAACAGCAAGTCCCCGAGCCCATCGCGGTCGAGGTCGGCCGACACCACGCGAGTGGCCTGGATGGGTTCGGGGCGGCACTTCGCGACCAGAGTCGAATCGATCGTGCAGAGCGACGCGTCCGTCAGGATGGCGATCCGGCCCGGGCCGACGGACCCAGCCGAGCGTGCGAACGCCGTGGCATCGAGGATCGTCTCCGACGTCGGCAGACCGACCACCGTCGGCGTCCGCGCCGGATCCGTGCCGTCGAACAGGTGCGCCGCGCCGGGTGTCGCGATCACCACCTCGGACGCGCCGTCTCCGTCGAGATCGTGCACCACCAGCGCAGCGGACGTCGCCTCGATGTTCGTCGCGGCGCGCTCGAGGCGAAGCTTCGCGTCGACGACGCGTCCGACCGCGAGGGAGAGGTCGGTGCCGGCCCCGCAGAGGGCGCCCCCGAAAGCGACCACCACCTCGTCCTGACCATCTCCCTCGACATCTCCTGACGCGAACCGAGAGCACGCGAGATCGAAGTCGTCGCCGAGCTCGTCGTCGAGCCGTTGGTGCTCTCCCGTCGGCGTGAGGGCTGCATCCTCGGCTCCCGGAAGCCACCAGATGCGCGCGACGCCGCTGGCGGATACGCCGACGAAAACGGCGTCGTTCGATGGCAGCGCGCCAGGGTAGAAGCGGCCGAGCAAGACGTCGTGGCCGGCGGAGTAGTCCTCGTTCTCGCCCGCCTGGAGCGCGAGCGACGAGCTCAGATCGCCGTTCGCATCCGCCTGGAGAAACCCGACGTTGACCACATCTCCAGCGCTGCGAGCCGTGATCCACACGTCCTCGTAGTCGTCGAACGGGCCGTTGACCTTCGGTGCTCGCCCCACCTCCATGCGCTCCACACGGTGGAACGCGGCTTGTTTCCGCGGCATGAGCGGCCAGTCGTTCGCGACGCCAGCCATCACGCTGATCGCATCGCCCTCGGGCCCCCGCGAGAGCAACACCAGATCGTCGAAGCCGTTGCCGCGCAGGCGACCCGACCGAACCATGGTGGCAGGGTGTTCGAGGTCATAGGGGCTCCAGTGGAAGCGTCCCTCGGATCCGCAGAGCTCTCCGCAACGCAGCACATCCAGTCTGGGGCTCTCGCGCGAGAACGCCGCGACG
>CALKVR010000050.1 GCA_938004815.1 uncultured Polyangiaceae bacterium
GCAGGAAGCCGTAGGGCTCGTCGAAGACGATGAGCCCCTTGAGGTGCTGCGACCCAGGCAACCCGCGGACCCACGAGAGCACTTCCTCGAGCAAGACGCCGAGCACGAGCGCGCGCTCGTCGTCGTCGAGGTGGGCGACGCTGACGATGGTGGCCGGCGTGCGGCCACCCTGGGGCTTCATCCATTCGGCGAGATCGAGGGTGATCCCTTGGCGCCAGGACGCGAATGACGGCGACGCGAGCAGGGAATTGAGCGCGGCGGCGAGGTCTTTGCGCGCGCGTTTGGAGAGAAACGCGTCGATGCCGAGGGCGCCAATGGCTTCGAGCGGGGGGTCGATGACCTCGGGAAGCAGCGCGGCGATGTCGGCGCTCTGGCCGGCGCGGAGGCGCGCTTCGGCGAGGACGGCGAGGAGGACGTGCTCGCGGCTGCGCGCGGGATCGGGGTCGCGACCGAGCAGGCGCAGGATGAGCGAGATGGCGGCGGAGAGCGCGGCGCGCGCGCCCTCGATGTCGGTGTCCCAGCGGGCCGATCGGCGCTCGAGCGCCGAGAGGACGTGGAGGAGCTCGCCGGCGTCGGCGCCCGGGGTGATCACGCGCACGGCGGCGCGGCGCGCGTAGTCGGCGATCTCGGCCTCGCCGATCCCGAACGTCTGGAGGCCCCGCATGCGCTCGGCGGCGAGGCGCACCGCGAGGTCACCGGCGGTCTCGAGCGATTGAGGCGTGGACTCGACCCACGGGAGGACCTCGGCGGGATCGAACGACGGCGAGAGGAGCAAGTTGGGGAGATCGCCCTTCACGTCGATGACGAGCACCGGAACCGACGCGCGAATCGCCTCTTCGACCAGGACGGTGACGAGGCCGGTCTTGCCGCTCCCCGTCATCCCGACGACCACTCCGTGCGTGACGAGGTGGTGCGCCGGGAGACGAAGCGGCGCGTGCTTGCCCCGCCCGTCGAGGGGCAGCTGCACGCCGAGGTGGAGGCTGGGAACAGAGGTCATCGATCACTCCGAGCTGTCGGTCGAGATGCCTGGCCCACCGCGCACCAACGTCAGTCTGGCGGGTCCGCGGGCACAGGCGGCA
Organism: uncultured Polyangiaceae bacterium; assembly: GCA_938004815.1. GTDB lineage: Bacteria > Myxococcota_A > Polyangia > Polyangiales > Polyangiaceae > Xiheicaenibacterium. The sequence continues at coordinate 1,080 of CALKVR010000050.1, forward strand.
CGGCGGTCACCGTCAGCAGAACCAGCTCATCGCCCGTGAATCGAAACCAGATCCACAGGTTGCTCCCACCGACGCGTCGGATCCAGGCTCGGCCGACAGGACGCGCCTCGGCTTCGTAGTCGGTTGCGCCGGGGAGCGTTCCAGCGTCGGCAAGCGCCCCGACGGCGCGTCCGACCGCGCGCGCGCTCGTTGAGCCAGGCGTCAGCAGCGGGACGGCGGTTCGCCGGTACCACGTGGTGATGCGAATTCGCCGTGCCACGGTTCGTCCCCGCCTTCTTCAAGCCAAAGAAGAAATCGCGCGGAATCTGCAGGCGACAGCAGCTCCCCGCGATCGGCGCATGCCATGGCCTCTCGGACGTCGTTCTCGTCGTCCGGGTGCGGCTTCCAGAGCTGCGGCTTGGTCTGCTCGGCTTTGCGGGGCACGTTTCATCTCTAGCGTATCTCGTTGAAACCGGCCAAGGCCGGGCCGTGGCCATGCCTCACCTCCCCCTCTCAGGAGTTGGCGAACGGCGAGCTGAAGCCCGACCCCGTCGCGCTGGGCGCACCGGTGGAGGCAGGCGCGGACGCAGCAGGCGGGGCGTTCGGCGCGATCGGGTTCGGAACCGGCGCGGCGACGGTGTCGTCGACGGCGGGGTCGACGGGAGGATTGGCGACGCGGCGGGTGCGGCCGTTGTAGAGAGACGGCGCGATCTTGTCGACGTCGCCCTGGTGCCAGCGCAGGTACGTGACGATGCGGCGGGCCTCGTCGTACGTGCTCATGAAGAGGGCGTAGGCGCGCTGGCGCGCGATGGTGGCTTCGGGGACGGCCGAGGGGCCCTGCTCGCGGAGGCCGAGCGCGCCGAGGAG
>CALKVR010000051.1 GCA_938004815.1 uncultured Polyangiaceae bacterium
GTGGCCCTGCATCACGAGGTGGTCGAGCACGACGCGCGACCGCATCGCGTGCCCCATGCCCTCGCCCACGACGCCGTACAAGATCTTCACGGTGCCCTCCTGAAGCCGCGGGTAGTCTACCCACTCGATGACCTCGTTGCTGCAGTTTCACCCCCCGGCCCCTCTCGCGAGCGAGGGGGGAGGTGGTAGAGTACGAACGTGCGGCTGCGTAGCTTCGTCATCGCGTCTGCGCTCGCGCTGGTGAGCGTGAGCGCCGTGGCACCGGCGCTCGGGCAAGACGCGCCTTCACCCGGCCCCCCCGACGTCGATCGCGCGCGCGAGCTCTTTCGCGAGGGCGTGGCCCTGATGGCGGCCGAGGACTACGCGGCCGCCCTCGCGAAGTTCAAAGAGGTCGGGCGCTCCCGGATGACGGCCCAGGTCGCGTTCAACATCGCGGAGTGTGAAGAGAAGCTCGGCAAGGTGATCGCCGCCCTCGGCAACTACCGCCTCGCGCTCGCCAAGGCCCAAGAGCCCGACGCGAACGCGCCCGCGGTCGCGACCCATGCTCCGGATCGCATCGCCGCGCTCGAGAAGCGGGTCGCCAAGCTGACGATCGTCCGCCGTGAGGACAAGCCGAACCCCGAGGCGGTGATCGAGCTCGACGGCGTCGAGCTCGCCTCGAGCCAGATCGGCGCTCCCATCCCCAGCGACCCGGGCGAGCGGACCATCCGTGTCCTCTCGGGCAAGCGCGTCCTCTCCACGCGGAGAGTGAAGCTCGCGGACGGCGAAGCGCTGAGCGTGACGATCGAGGTGCCCGCGCCCGCGGCCGACGACACGACGGTCGGGCCGGGGCCCGAGGCTCGGTCCGGCGTCAGCATCCCGGGCGTGACGCTCACCGTCGTGGGCGGCGGCTTCTTGATCGTGGGTGGGGTGATGCTGGGCCTGCGGCAGGGCGCGATCTCGGACCTCGACGAGCAGTGCGGCGGCGACCGCTCGTGCCCACCGTCGGCCCAAGAGACCTACGATCAGGGTCGCCTCTACACGGGCCTCGCCGAGGGCTTCATCCCGGCCGGGGTCGCGGCCGCCACCGTCGGCATCGTCCTGATCGTCCTCGAGGCCAACGCCGCGTCGTCCGAGCGCGCCGAGGCCGCCGCGGTAGAGATCGCGCCAGCACCCGGCGCCGACATCGGTCTCGGGCTTCGCGCGAGTTTCTAGGCCCGCGCGCGATCAGCGCGGCTTCTTGGCGCCGCCGGGCGCGCTCTTGGCGGGCGCCTTCGCGGGGGCCTTCTTCGGGGCGGGGGCAGCGCCGGCGGTGCCCTGGTTGTAGAGCGTCAGCACGCGCTCGGTGATGTCCAGATCGTTGCGAAAGAACACGACCGCGTTCTTGTCGACGACCAAGTCGTAGCTCTCTTGCTGAGCGATGTTCTTCACGATGTTGCCGATCTTTTGCACCATCGGCTTCGTCAGCTCGCCCTCTTTCTGGAGCATGTCGCGCTGGAAATCGAGCTGGGCTTGCTGGAGGGCGGCGACCTTCTGCCGCCAGTCGCCCTTGCGCTTGTCGAGCCCGGGGCTCGAGCCCTTCGTCTTCTCTTCTTGGCGGAGCTTCTCCTGCTCTTCGGTCAGCTCGCGGTCCTTTTGGGCGAGCTCGGCCTGCTTGCTCTCGGTCAGCTTGCGCAGGTTGGCTTGGACGCGCAGCCCCTCTTCCGAGTTGAGGATCACGTGCCGGGTGTCGAGCACGGCGAACCGCATCGGCACGGTCGCCGCCGCAGGGGCGGGGACGGTGCTGGGGGCCGTCGTGGGCTGCGCGTCGGCGACGGAGACGAAGAGCGACGCGGAGAGGCCCGCGGCGGCCGCGAGCGTGTAGGAGAGCAGGGCACGCGAGAACATCCGTGCGGGTTACCCGCGGCCCGCCTCTCCGTCAAGGAACCGCCAGGCCGAAAGGCTCGATCGGGGCGCGGGGCCCCCGCCGGAATGCTGCTCGCCGGCCGTCAGCCCGGCGGTTTGGGAGGGGGCTTGAGCAAGATCGCGTTGAAGAACGGGAGGGTCTTGTTGAGGCGGGTCTTGGCGAGCTCGACGATCCGTCGGACCTCGGGCATCCGGTCGAGGTACGCGTTGCGGTGCTCGGGCCGGGCGATCTTGCGGGCCCGATCGCAGACGCAGTTGAACGCGCCGTCGAGCGCCTTGTCGGCGGCGGCCGCGTCGCCGAGCGCGAGGTGGGTCTCGACCAGGGTGAGGTAGAGCAGCTCTTCCCACTCCTCCATCGGCACCGTCGCGAGCGCGTCGACCGCGCTCTGGGCGTTGTCGCGCGCGTCTTGGAGCTGCCCCCGCGAGTAGGCGACGGCGGCGGTGATGAACTTCGCCGACGTGGCGAGGGCGGGCAGGGCGCGCGCCTCGGCCTGCACGAACGCGGCGAGCGCCTGAGCGGCTTGCAGATCCGAGGCGTCGGGTGACGCTCGACCCTCGGCGCGGGCGACGGCGTAGCGCCACAAAAGGAGCAGCGCCTCGTAGAGCCGGGCGTTCACGCGGAGCCGCGCCGCGCCCGTCTCGTCGGCGATCCGCCCCGCCTCGCGCTGCATCTCGAGGCCCCTGTCCACGAGGCCGAGGCGCGCCTCGCTCATGCCGAGGTTGTGGAGCGCCGACGCCTCGAGGATGCGCATCCGCCTATCGCGCGCGTCGGTGAGGGCGCGGTCGAGCAGCGCGCGCGCGTCTTCGAAGAGACCGAGCAGGTTCATCGACGACGCGGTGTTGGTTCGGGCCCGCGTGGCGCGGACCATGTCGCCCGCGGCGTCGGCGATCTCGGCGACGGTAGGCCCGTTGGCGATGACCTCGGACGGGTCGCCCGTCTGCATGAGTGCGAAGAGGCGCGCGTCGAGGACGCGGAGCAGGGCCTCGGACGACGCGCTCTCGCGCGCCATGCCTAGCGCCTCGTCCGCGAGGGTGAGCGCCTCTCGCGTTCGCTCGAGATCGACGAGCCCCCGAACCCGCGCCGCCATCAAGCCGATCCAAGTCGGCTTGGAGACGTGATCGGCGTTCTCGGGCGCGAGCGCTGCCAGCGCCCGGGCGTCGCCCTCGGCGGCGCGCCCGCTCTGAATGAGGGCGGTCGAGGCGAGGTATTGCGCCTCGGCCCACATGTCCTGGCCGGGGGTCGCGAGCTGCGTCGCCTCTTCGGCCGCGCGAATGCCGTCCTCGAGGCGGCCGAGCGGGATCCTCGCCTGGGCGGCCGCGACGAGGAGCTCGGCGCGGAGCTCGTCGGGCGGGCCGCAGTCGAGGCCGCGCTCGGCGAGCTCGAGGGCGATCTCGAGGTGCGCGCCGTTGGCGTACGCCTGGCGGGTGGCCCGGGCGTACAGCTGCGCCGCGCGCTCGAAGTCCTCACCCGCGTCGGCGTGCTGCGCGATGAGCCCGATGTCCGTCCCGCCGATCTTCTCGAGCCAGGTCGCGGCCTCTCGGTGCATCTCGGTGCGGTCCTCTTCGAGGATCGAGGCGTAGGCGGCGTCGCGCAGGAGCGCCTGACGGAACGTCCACTCGACCTCGCCCGCGATGCGGCTCCGGGGCTGGCGCGAGATCACCTCGGCCTGCTCGAGCTCCTCGAGATCGGCGTCGACCTCGCGGCTCGCCAGCGTCGCCACCGCCCCGGTCCAGAACACGGGGCCGAGCACGCTCGCGGCGCGCACGACCTCACGCGTGGTCTTGGGCATGCGGTCGAGGCGCATCTGGAGAGTCGCCTGCACGGTGAGCGGAAGCTCGTCTTGCCCCGCGGAGGTGGCGCGCACGAGCTCTTCGAGGAAGAGCGCGTTGCCGCCGGCGCGGTCGACGATGCTGGCGCGCAGCCGCGGATCGGCCTCGGGCATCGCCACGCGCACCAGTTTCTCGCTGGCGTTCCGGCTGAGCGGCGAGAGCGCGAGGCGGAACGCGTTCTTGTTGATCCAGAGCGACGGGAACCGCGCGTCGATCTCGGGGCGAGCGAGGGCGAACACGGCGAACTTGAGGTCGGGGCAGCCGAGGAGCCAGTCGACGAGATCGATCGTCGTCTCGTCTGCCCACTGGGCGTCCTCGATGAAGAGGACCTGCGGCATCAGGTCGGCCTGGGCGCGGACGAAGGCCTCGAGCGCCATGCGGATGCGCGACTGCATGAGCTGCGAGCTCTGACGCGCCGCGCGGAGCGGCTCGTCGCCCTGGTCGGGGAAGGGGACGCCGAGCAGCTCGGCCAAGAACCCGGTGAGGAACCGAAGCGGCTTTGGCAGGCGGAAATGCAGGTGTCCGCGCACCTTTTCTACCTGCTCCTCGATCGTCTCGCCGTCGTGCACCCCGATGTGCGCGCGCATCGCGCGGGCGAAGCACGACAGGCTCGAGCCCTGCGCCATCGGGTCGCCCCGCAGCAGCAACACCTCGGGGGGGAGCGGCGCCGTCTCGAGCCGTGCGAGGAGCTCTTGGCGGAGGCGCGATTTTCCGATGCCGGCCGGGCCGGTCACGAGGGCCGCGCGCGGCGAGCCCTCTTCGATCAGCTCTTGGTACACCGTCGAGAGGAGCGCGACCTCTTTGTCGCGACCCACCGTGGGCGTCGGCTTTCCGAGCAGGAGCCGCGCGCCGAACCCGGTCGGGTCTTCGCGCACGACCACGGCGCCGTGCCGATCTTCATGCATGACGAACCGGCCCGTGAGCGCCTGCACGACCGAGACGTCGGCGCGCACCGTGCCCTGCGACGTCTGCTCGAGCTGGCTCGCCGCCTGCTCGAGGGCCTGGGCGGCGAGGTTGGAGGTCCGCGCCCGCCGGCCCGCCGTCGGCGTCGCGATCGCGTGGCCCACTGCGATCACCGCGCGCGCCTCGGGAAGAGAACGCGTGACGAGCAGCGCCGCCCGCGCCGCGCGGATCGGCTCGTCCCCTCTCGACTTCTCGCCGCCGAGCACGATCACCATGCGCCCGCCGAGGAGCAGCTCTGTCCGCGCCTCGGCGCCGAGCACCTCACCGAGCTGGAGGGTGAGGGTCTGCTCGAGGGCGCCGCCGCGACCGAGGTCGAACAGCACGGCCGCCACCACGCGGCGCTCGGCCACCTGCTTGCGCGGCGCCGCGCCCTTTTCGGCGTCGGCGGGAGGATCGGCCGGCTCGGGGGCGACGGGGCGGGCCATGAC
>CALKVR010000052.1 GCA_938004815.1 uncultured Polyangiaceae bacterium
CGACTTCACCCAGTGGAGCCCGCCCGAAGAAGAGGGCGACGACGAGCCGCTCCTCCCTGCCCGCGCCGGCGGCCCCCGGGGTGATCGCCGCCCGCGCGCGGCTTCGCCCGAGCTGCACGCCGAGCAAGCCGAGGCCGGCGCGCGCGCCGCCGACGATTCGCTCTTCGTCGAGCTCTTTCTCGGCGTGGGGCGGCGCGACGGGGCCCGCGCCCAAGACGTCCTCCGGGCCTTGGTCGAGACGGCGAAGCTCGACAAAGACACGATCCGGCGCATCCGCGTCCGCGACCGGCACACCTTCGTCGGCGTGCGTAAAGAAGACGCGGACCGCGCGATCGGGAGCCTCGGCGGCGCGACCATCGGCTCGAAGTCGGGCGTCAACGTCGAGCTCGCTCGCGAACGGCCGGCCGACGGCGTCGCCGAAGCGGCGGCCGAGAACTAGCGAACCGGCGGGCTGGACGGCCGCGAGCCAGACTGCTGGCGTAGCCAACCGCGGAGCTCGGCTTGGTCTCGCGTCGCGCCCTTTTTCAGCGCGGGCTCGAGGACGGCGAGCGCAGCCGCAGCGTCACCCGTTCGCCCGAGCGCGTGCGCCAGGCTCGCGGCGGTGTCGGCGCAACGGGGCTCGGCTTCGTGCGCGGCGCGCAGCAGCGGCAGCGCCAGGTCGGGGCGCCCCATCACGACGTCATAGAGGTGACCGAGGTTGTGCTGATAGCGCGGCTGGCCGGGCGCGATGCCCAGCGCGCGCTCGTAGCAGCGGATGGCGTAGCGATGGTTGTCGATGATCGACTGGGCGAGCCCGAGGGCGGCCCAGGCGGCGTGGTCGGTGGGGTTGTCGCGGAGCAGCTCGCGCGCGAGGAGCGAGGCCCTCCACGGGCGGGTCGGAGCCCATGTCAGCGCCAGCTGCCGCATCGCGAAGCACCACGCGTCGCTGCCGTAGTCGGTCTGCCGGAGGAGGCGCACGAGCTGGGGCACGAGCCGCTCCGGGGACTCCCCCGCCCAGAGCGCCCGCGAGATGGCGCGCACGGCGGTGTCGGAGTCTTCGGCGGGCCGCGACATAGCTCTTCTTTGATAACGGACGGCTCGGCTCCGAGCCAAGGAAGAACGATGCTCGCGCCCGGGGGCCCGACGCTTCGGTTTGAAGAACCATCAAGAACGTTGCCAAACGCACCCGGCTGCATCAGAGGGGGGGGATGCGAAAGCCCCCCGGGTTTCTCGATACCCCGCAGGTAACTCGCTTTGCCCTCTTCGCGCTCGCGACCCTCGCCGTCCACGGCGCGGCTCCGAGCGTTCTCGCCCAGCCTGCGGCGCCGGCGGATCCGTCGACCGCCGATCCGGCGCCGACGACGCCGCCGCCGATCACGCTGGACGACCCGATGCTGGAGCCGCTGCCCGAGCCGCCCAAGAGCTTGACCAGCTGGCGGCAGGCGCTCGCGCTCAGCGCCGCCGAAGATCCCGAGTACTCGATCTCGCTCTTCGAGATCGAGCGCTCGCGCGGCGAGGAGCGCCAGGCCCTCGCCGGCGCCCTCCCCACCCTGACCGCCAACGGGCAGGTCACGTTCCACATCATCCGCGACGACATCAGCACCATCGATTTCGAGACGGGCGCTCCCGTGACCGAGACCGTGCCGTCGTCCCCGACCGCTTCGGCCTCGCTCACGCTGCGCCAGCCCATCCTCGCGCCGCGCATCTGGTACGCCATCGGCACGGCCGAGGCCGCGACAGAGGCTGCCGAGCTCTCGTCTCAAGACACGCAGCGCCTCTTGGTCGGGCGGGTGGCCGCGGCCATCGTCTCGGTGGTCACGGCCGAGCGCATCGCCGAGACCAACCGCGTCGGCCTCCGCGCCGCGCTCGAGCGGCTGGTGCTCCAGAAGCGGCGCCTCGAGCTCGGCTCGGGCACCACGCTCGACGTCGTGCGCTTCGAGCAAGACGTCGTCCTCGCTCGCGCGACGCTCATCCAGGGCGACGAAGACCTGCGCCAGGCGCGCGAAGCGCTCGGCCTCGCTCTCGGCTCGGTGGAGCCCTACGGCGTCTCGCCCAACATCTCGATCAACGAGATCGAGGGGACCATCACGCGGATCTGCGCGGGCGGCTCGCTCGAGTCGCGCGCCGACATCCAGAGCATCATGAAAGAAAAGGAGATCGCCGAGCGCTCCGTGACCGACGCCGATCTCCGCTACGCGCCGACGGCCGAGGTGAGCACCACCGCCACCTACTCGAGCCAGGATCTGGTCGGCGACAAGAACTACGCGTGGAGCGTGCAAGGGCTGCTGACGATCCCCATCTGGGACGGCGGCGAGCGGTACGGCGCGCGGCGCAGCGCGCTGGCCGTCGTGCGCCAACAAGAAGAGCGGCTCGACGCCGCCATGCGCTCGGCCAAGGTCGAGGTCACGCAGGCCCAGCGCAGCGTGACGGTAGCCAACGACGCGCTCACCGTCGCCAAGCGCGCGCGAGAGCTCGCCGCCGAGACCGACCGCCTGTCGCAGCGCGCGTTCGAGGCCGGCGCCGGAACGAGCTTCGATCTCGTCGACGCCTCGCGTCGCCTCCGAGAGGCCGAGCTCTCGCTCGCCGTGCGCGAGCTCGAGATGGTCCGCGCCAAGATCACCGCCCTCCTCGCGACCGCGTCCTGCAAGACCCAGTGAGCCTGCTCCCCGGGCCGCGTCGATGGGCGTTTGAAGCGGGCCGCCTTCGGTACTAGAAGCGGGGCTCTATGAAGGTCCTCTCGAGCTACGTTTGCGGCGCGTGGAAAAGGGGCGATGGCGCGGCCCAGGTCCTCGTCAACCCCGCCACCGAAGAGCCGCTCGCCGAGACCAGCACGAAGGGGCTGGACCTCGCCGCCGCGCTCGCCTTCGCCCGCGACCGTGGCGGCCCCGGGCTCCGCGGGCTGACGTTCGCCGAGCGCGGCGACGTGCTCCGCGCAATGAGCCGCGTCATCCATCAGCACCGGGACCACCTCCTCGACGTGGCCATCGAGAGCGGCGGCGTCACCCGCAGCGACGCGAAGTTCGACGTCGACGGCGCGTCGGGGACGCTCGCGTTCTACGCCGATCTCGGCAAGGAGCTCGGCGCCCGCAAGTGGCTCGCCGACGGCGACACCGTCCTCCTCGGCCGGAGCCCGCGGTTCGTAGGCCAGCACCTGCTCCTCCCGCGCCGCGGCGTCGCCGTCCACATCAACGCCTTCAACTTCCCCGCGTGGGGCTTCGGAGAGAAGGCCGCTTGCGCGCTCCTCGCGGGCATGCCGGTGTTCGTCAAACCGGCGACGAGCACCGCGATCCTGGCCCATCGAATCTTCGAGCTCTTGATCGAGGCCAAGCTCGCCCCCGAAGGCGCGCTCTCCCTGCTGACCGGTGCCGCCGGCGACCTCGTCGACCAGCTCCGCGGCGAAGACGTGCTCTCGTTCACGGGCGGCGGCTCGACCGCGACCACGCTCCGCTCGGCCCAACCGGTGGTGCGCGACTCGGTGCGGGTCAACGTCGAGGCCGACAGCCTGAACGCGGCGATCCTCGGTGCCGACGTCGAGGTCGGGTCCGATACCTGGGGCGCGTTCCTCCGCGACGTCGCGCGCGACATGACGCAGAAGACGGGCCAGAAGTGCACCGCGATCCGCCGCGTCTTCGTCCCCCGCGATCACGTCGCGGGCGTGGTCGAAGAGCTCATCGAGCGCCTCAAGGCGGTCGTGACCGGCAACCCCAAGGCCGACGGCGTCACGATGGGTCCGGTGGCCACGGCCTCGCAGCTCCGTGACGTGCGCGCCGGCATCGACCTCTTGAAGGCCGAGTCGAAGATGGTCCTCGGCGACGGCCCGTTCGACCCCGTGGGCGCCCCGGCCGGCAAGGGCTTCTACGTGCAGCCCACCCTGTTCGTCCAAGAGAGCGCGGCCGCCGCCAAGGCCGCCCACGCGCACGAGGTCTTCGGGCCGGCCGCGACCGTGTTCGCCTACGACGACACCGAGGCGGCCGCGAGCGAGGTCAGGCGCGGCGGGGGCGGGCTCGTCTCCAGCGTCTACGCCGACGACAAAAAGCTCGCGGCCGAGCTCGTGCTCGGGGTCGGCTCGGCCCACGGGCGTGTGGTCGCCATCAGCGCCAAGATCGTCGACCAGGCCCCCGGGCCCGGCACGGTGCTCCCCCAGTCGATCCACGGCGGCCCAGGGCGAGCCGGCGGTGGCGAAGAGCTGGGCGGCTTGCGCGGCCTCGGGTTCTACTCCCAGCGCGTCGCCGTCCACGGCGATCGGCCCTTCATCGACGGCCTCACCGGGGCGAAATGACCGTGCTCCCCCCTCGCCACGGCGGGGGGGCTGGGGGGGTGAAAGAGCGGCTCCTGCCCTTTTGCAGGGAACACGGAGTCTGATTCAGAGCCCTGGTAAGGTACCGAAGCGATGACGCGGGACCAGCCCCTCCTCGGCCGGACGCTCGGCGGGCGGTTCAGGATCACGAGCCACATCGGCGAGGGCGCCATGGCCAGCGTGTTCCGAGGGGTCGACACGTCTCTGCAGTCAGCCGACATCGCGATCAAGATCATGCACCCGCACCTGGCTCAGGACCGCACCTTCTCGGCGCGGTTCAAGCGCGAAGCCCAGGCCGCGTCGATGATCAAGCACCCGAACAGCGTCGCCATCTTCGACATCGGCGAAGAGCAGGGCCTGCACTACATCATCATGGAGCTCTGCCCCGGGCGCGATCTGCGCGAGACGCTCCGGGTCGACAAGCGCCTGCCCGAGGCGCGCGCGGTGCGGATCCTCGCGTCGATCTGCGACGCGCTCCACGCCGCGCACCAGCTCGGGGTCGTGCACCGCGATCTCAAGCCCGAGAACGTCATGGTGCTATACGACCCGAGCACCCAGCGCGACGCGGTCAAGGTGCTCGACTTCGGGATCGCGAAGCTCGTCGACTCGCAACCCAAGGTGCGGGTGAGCGGCGAGACCGACAGCGACCCGCCCCCCGCGCTCACGCAGTTCGGTGTCGTCGTGGGCACGCCCGCGTACATGAGCCCCGAGCAGTGCCGAGGCCAGCCGCTCGACGGCCGGAGCGATCTGTACACCTGCGGCATCCTGCTCTACCAGCTGGTGACGGGCCAGGTGCCGTTCGACTCACCGAGCCCCCTCGAAACCGCGGGCAAGCAGGCCTTCGAGCCGCCGCCCGCGCCGAGCAGCATCCTGCCGACGATCGATCGTGAGCTCGAAGCGACGATCCTGAAGACGCTCTCGAAGAACCCCGCCGACCGACCCCAAACTGCGCTCGAGCTCAAAGACACGCTCTTCGCGTGGCTCGAGAAGCGCGGCGAGATCGATCGCGCCGCGCCCGACAACGTCGACCTCCGCAGCCTCGGCAAGACGATGCCCATGAAGGCGATGGCCAATTCGGTCGAGGAGTACCTGCGTCAGAAAGGCATCCAGGGCCCGTTCCAGGCTCAGGGGCAAGCGGCGCAGGCTCCCCAGAGCCCCGCCGACGCGCTCGGCCTCGGGCCGCAAGCGGGGTCACGGGGCCCGCTCGGGACGGCGATCCCGATCGAGCCGGTGCAGCCCACCGGCCCCGCGCCGGGGAGCGCGGAGCTGCAGCCCGGTCCGCCGCCGCCCGATGCCGGGGCGAGCAACGAACGCTATCCGGCCCCGCCCGTCCCGCTCGCCGAGGCCGCGACGCCCCAGAAGAAGCAGGGCTGGGGTCTCCTCGGCTGTCTCTTCATCCTCGTCTCGCTCGCCATCGGCGTCGCGCTCGGCCTCACCGCGTTCCGGTATCTGCCGGTGCCTTGATCGCGAGCGCCGCGCCCAGCGCGGCGAGGCGCTTCGCGGCGCCCGACCCTTCACGCTCGGAGGGGGGCGCATCCGCTTCGAGCGCGAAGGCGCGCGACGCCGCGCGCACCGCCGCGACGAACGCGCGCCTCAGGCCCGCGCCGAGCAGCTCTTCGGGGCTGCCGACCGCGAGCGCGACCCCCTCGAGCGCCGACGCCACCATCGCGACCGCATCGGGAGGCGCGACGACCTCGAGCCGCTCGGCCAGTCCCAGCT
>CALKVR010000053.1 GCA_938004815.1 uncultured Polyangiaceae bacterium
GGAGGCCGTCGATCTCGCGGTCGGCGGCGGCGGCGGTGACGAGCGTCGTGGGCGCGCCCGAGCCGTCGGCCGCGTAGACGTTGATGACGGCGGGGCCGCCCGCCATGTCGCGGCCGGCGACCGCGATCTGCGTGTTGTCGGGCGAGTAAACGACCGAGACGATGTCCTCGCCCGCGAGGCCCATCAGCGTGTACACGCTCGTCGTCGGCCCGGGGTAGAGCGACGTGCCGATCTGATGAACGCCGTCGGTGGCGAAGTCGCCGAAGTAGAGCAAGAAGTCTTGCGCGGTCCCGCCGCCCTCGCCGCCCATGCCGCCCATGCCGCTCGACGAGCTCGCGGTCGTGCTCGACGACGAGGATGACGACGACGCGGTGCTCGACGAGCTCGCGCTCGTGGCGTTCGAGCTCGACGACGCCGGGCCGGAGCTCGTCGAATTCGTCGTGGAGCCACCGGAGCCGCCCGTCCCCGTGTCGTCGCCGCAGGCAGCGAGGAGACCGAGGCCGAGGAGGGTGGAAGCGAGGCCGAGCGTGCGGGGAGAAGCAGTCATCGCAAGCGTCCTTGGTTCGAGGTGCAGACGCTTCTCTTGGACGCCTCGCGGCGCGTCAACGGGGATGACGGCGCCGTCGCGATTTCGTCACGCGGCCGAGGCCCGGTCAGCCGAGGCGCTTGAGCAAGTCGTCGGCCTCGGCCACGTGCCCGCCGTTCGGGAACGTGCGCCGGTACACGTCGACGACGCCGCGGCGCCTCAGCGGGCTCGGGTGAACCACGGCGAGCGCGGCGGCCGCCTTCCAGTAGTGATCCTCGACGTGCGCCGGCAGCTTGCCGAAGCGCATCGCGCTCTCGTAGTGCTGGACCGCCTGCTCGAGGGCGGCCACGTGCTCGGGCTTGGCCCCCGCGGGATCGCGGAGCGCCGAGAACAGGTAGGCGTCTCCCGCGAGCGCGGTCGCGTCGGCGCGCCGGTCGGGGTACGTCTTGGCGAGCTCGTCGAGCACCTGCCGGGCCTCGTCGTAGGCCTTGGCGTCGTGCAAGAGCTCGAGGGCAGCGTGGGTCATCTCGTCGGGGTCGAGGTCGTCGCGAGCCTTTTCCAGGATCGCGAACGCGCGCTTTCGAACGTCTTCGGGGTTCTCGCTCGTCATGGTGAGACCGGCTCCTGTGCAGCCACGACGCCCCGCCGCTCGTCGACGCGACCGGCCAAGAAGAACGCCGCGGCGAAGAGTAGCGCGCAGAGCAGGATGGCGCTCTGGAGACCGAACGCGCTCTGGAGCGCGCCGAGGCCCACGAGCCCGAGGGCGGCCGCGAGCTTGCTCACCATGCCCCAGAAGCCGAACATCTCGGCCGTCTTGGACGCGGGGGACAGCACCGCCACCACCGTGCGCCCGGCCGACTGGGTCGCGCCGAGGCACAGGCCGGCGACGCTCCCGACCCCGAGGTAGACGTGCTCGGCCGAGAGCCCCGTCGCGGTCGAGAGCGAGGGCGTCTGGTGGATGCCGACGACGGCCACGACCCAGATGACGAGGGTGAGCCGGTAGGTCCGCATGTTCCCGAAGCGGTCCTGGATGATGCCGAAGACGAGCGCGCCGACCGCTGCTGACAGATTCGTCAGCACGAACATCGCGATCTGCGTGCTCGCCTGCCACCGAATGACCTGGTCACCGTAGATGAACGCGAAGCTGATCACGATCCCCAGCCCCGCCATGGCAAAGAACAGGCTCGCGAGGAACATCGCCAGATCGCGCAACGCGGGCAAGGCGCGCACCGTCGCGCGCAGCTGCCCGAGCGCCACCGAGAGGAGCGACTCCCCGGGGGGCAGAGCGCGCGCGGCGCCGCGCTCTTTCACGAAGAGGAACGTCGGGATGGCGGCGAGGCCGAAGAAGAGGGCGGTGAGCGGCCCCACCAGGCGAAGGCGCTCGGCGTTCTCGGGCACGAGCTCGCCCACCGCGGCCAAGACCCCCATCGTGCTCGCGAGGCCGCCGACGTAGCCGAGCCCCCACGCCAGCCCCGAGATCTTGCCCAGCGCCTCTTTGGGCGCGAGCTCGGGCAGGAACGAGGCGACGAACGACTCGCCCGAGGCGAAGCCGAAGTTCGAGAGGACGAGCAGCACCATCGCGAGCGCGACGTCACCGGGCCCCGCGAGCCCGAGCGCGGCCGTGGCGGCGATGGTGCCGAGCCAGCTGGCGAAGAGAAACTTCTTCTTCTGCGCGCGAAAGTCCATGACCGCGCCGAACAGGGGCGCGGTCACGACCACGATGAGGTAGGTGGCCGCGAGGGCGAGGCTCCAGAGCAGGTTGCCCTGGCGATAGTCGGGCGCGTCGCCGACGATGACCTTGGGGAACACGACCGCGTACACGACCGTGATGATCACGGTCGTGTAGCTCGAGTTGGCGAAGTCGAACATCGCCCACCCGAAGACCTCCTTGCGGTCGGCACGCACCGCGGCCACCATCGCACACGGCCCGCGAACCCAGCAACGTTACGATGCCCCTCGCCATCGCGAAGCAGATCCATCGCGCCTTCGTCCAGCGGCCCCGCACCGAGCGCCTCGCCCGCGCCCTCGCGGATCTCGTCGGCCCCGCCGGCAGCATCCTCGACGTCGGCTGCGGGAGCGGTGAGGTCGCGGCGCGCGTCGCCGCGATCACGGGCGCGCGCCGGGTCGAGGGCGTCGACATCCTGGTGCAGCCGTCCGCGCACGTGTCGGTCACGGCCTACGACGGCACCACGCTCCCCTACCCCGGCGGCGCCTACGACGTCGTCGTCCTGTCGGACGTGCTCCACCACGCCGAGTCGCCCGCGCGCCTGCTCGCAGAGGCTTTGAGGGTGGCGAGCCGCGCCGTCGTGGTCAAAGACCACTTCGCCTTCGGCGCCGCCTCGCGTCGCCTGCTCCTCGCGATGGACCTGGCCGCGAACGGCTTCTACGGCATCGCGGTGCGCGGCACCTACCTCGACCCCGCCGCGTGGCGGGCGCTCTTTCACGGCGCCGGTGCGCGCGTCGACGCCCTCTCGTGGCCGCTTGTCGTGCACCCGGCTCCCCTCCGCCTCCTCGCCCCCAGCCGGCTCCAGTTCGCCGCTCGCCTGGAGAGAGCGGCGTGAAGTCGCTCGTCGTCGGCGGCGCCGGCTTCATCGGGAGCCACCTCGTCGAGGCCCTCGTCGGGCGCGGACCGGTGACCGTCCTCGACGATCTCTCGGTGGGCCAGCGCGCCTTCATCGCCGGGCCGATCGATCGGGGCCAGGCCGAGCTCGTCGTGGGGAGCGCCCTGGATATCGATCTCGTCGAGCGCGTGGTCGCCGGTCGCGATCTCGTCGTGCACCTCGCCGCCAACCCCGAGGCCCGCTGGGGGCTCGAGGACACGCGCCGCGATCTCGAGCAGGGCACCATCACGACCTACAACGTGCTCGAGGCGATGCGGCGACAGCGCACGCCCGCGTTTCTCTTTTCGTCGTCGGGCACCGTCTACGGCGAGGCGCCTGGCGCGTGCGGCGAGATGGATCTCGGGCACCTGCCGATCTCGCTCTACGGCGCCAGCAAGCTCGCGTGTGAGGCCATGATCGCGGCGTTCGTCGAGTGCTTCGATCTGCGGGCGACGATCCTGCGTTTCGGGAACGTCGTCGGGCCTCGCGGTACCCACGGCGCGGCCCTCGACTTCTTCAAGAAGCTCGAGAAGTCTCCCCAGGAGCTCGAGGTGCTCGGAGACGGCTCGCAGTCGAAGCCCTACCTCCACGTCTCGGACTGCGTCGCGGGGATGCTCTTCGCCTTCGACCGACAGCCCGACCGGCTCGGCGTCTTCAACCTCGCGCCACCCGACGCCACGAGCGTGCGATCCATCGCCGAGCGCTGCGTCGCTGCCTCTCCGTACCCCAGCGCATCCATTCGCTACACCGGGGGCGACCGAGGCTGGCGCGGCGACGTCCCGCGCTCGAGGATGAAGCCCGACAAGCTGGCCGCGCTCGGCTTTCGGGTGCGGCACACCAGCGACGAGGCGGTCGACCTCGCCGTCCGCGCGCTCGCGCGCGAGGTCTTCGGCAGGGGAGCGGCCTGACGTGCAGGCCGTCGTCCTCTGCGGCGGGCTCGCGACCCGGATGCTTCCGGCGACCGAGCGCGTCCCCAAGGTCTTGCTCGAGGTAGGAGGCCGGCCGTTCTTGCATCATGTGGTGGCGCGGCTGCGCGCGGCCGGCTTCGTAGAGATCGTCCTCTGCGCGGGCCACCTCGGCGACGCGATCGAGGTGGCCGCCCTCGGGCTCGGCCGCGACGTCGTCGTCTTGCGCGATGGCGAGCGCCTGCTCGGGACGGCCGGCGCGCTGGCGGCGGCGCAGGGTCGCCTCGCGCCGTCGTTCCTCGTCACCTACGGCGACTCCTACCTGCTCTTCGACTATGCCGCGCCGCTCCGCGCCCTGACGCGGCTGCCCGACACGACCCTGGGTGTGATGACGGTCTGGCAGAACGACGGCGCGCTCGAGCCGTCGAACGCGGCGGTCGAGGGCGACAGAGTGGTGCGCTACGACAAGGCCCGCACCAGCGGCGTGCTGCTCGATCACATCGACTACGGCGCCATCGCGCTCCGGCGCGATGCGCTCGCGGCGGTCGCGTCGGTCGCAACCGAGGGTGAGCCCTCGAGCCTCTCGGATCTCCTCGAGGCCATGAGCCGCCGGAGCGAGCTCGCCGCGCACGTCACGCGCGAGCGGTTCTACGAGATCGGCTCGCCCGCCGGGCTCGCCGATCTCGAGGCTTACCTGCGAGCCTCGCGCCGGACGAACGCCAGCGCGGCCGACAAGAAGCGCCCGTGAAGCCGAAGGACGCCGGGGTCGTCTACGCGCTCCTCGCTTATGGGAGCTGGGGCATCGTCCCCATCTTCTGGCGGCTCCTCCAGGGCGTCCGCCCGATCGAGGTGCTCGCCCACCGCATCGCCTGGTCGCTTCTCTTGGTCGGCGCCCTCGTCGCCGCCACCGGCAGCGCGCGGCCGGCGCTCGCCGCGTTCCGCACGCGGCGCACACTGCTCTTGTTCCTCGGCTCTTCTCTCCTCATCGCGGTCAACTGGGGGCTCTTCATCCTCGCGGTCATGACGCATCGCCTCGCCGATGCGAGCCTGGGCTACTTCATCAACCCGCTCGCCAACGTCGTCTTGGGGGTCGCCGTGCTGAGCGAAAAGCTGGCGCGCCTCCAGAAGCTCGCCGTCGGGCTCGCCGCGATCGCGGTCGTGGTGCTCCTGGCCTCCGGCGGCACCTTTCCTTGGCTCGCATTCGCGCTGGCCGGCACGTTCGCGATCTACGGGTTGATGCGCAAGCTCGCTCCGCTCGAGAGCATCGCGGGCCTGTTCGTCGAGACCCTCGTTCTGACGCCCATCGCCCTCGTCGCCATCGCCTGGTTCGAGGCGCACGGCGGGGCGATGTCCCGCGGCGACACCAAGCTGACCCTCCTCCTCGCGGCGAGCGGGCCCATCACCGCCCTGCCGCTGGTGTGGTTCGCGGCGGCCGCGCGCCGCCTCCCCCTCTCGACGCTCGGGCTCTTTCAGTACCTCGCCCCCACCCTGCAG
>CALKVR010000054.1 GCA_938004815.1 uncultured Polyangiaceae bacterium
CTTCAGCCCCGGGCGCTCGTCAATAAGCGTACGAGAGCGTGTACGAGACGCACGCGTTCTCGGTCGTGTCGACGCGGATGTAGACCATGGCGTTGTCCGAATCGAGCGACGTCGAGCCGCAGGTGATGCTGAACTCGAAGCCCGAGCTCGAGCAGCAGCCGGGCCGTCCGTCCGGCGACGTGGCGTTCATCGTGCCGCTCGGGCAATCGAAGTCGTTCTCTTCGTTGTCGTCGCATTGGACGAACTTGCAGATGCGGATCGGGTGGCTGGCGACGATCGACCGGTCGGGGTCCGTCGTGCAGGTCGAGCTCGCGTCGGTGCCCTTGAACTTGTACCAATCCGGGTCGGTGGCGCCGTCGAGCACGCCGCTCACGTCGGCCCCCTCGTCGTCGCAGTCGCCGATGCCGCCGAGATCGTGCGCAGACGACTCGCTGTCGTTCGGCTCACCCGGCCCGGAGTCGTTGCACCCGCTCGACCCCGTGGAGGCCGTCGTCGACGCGTTGGTGCTCGACGCGGTCGACGTCGCGGACGCTTGCTGCGACGTGCTGCCGCTCGCCTTGCTCGAGCCCGAGCTCTTGGCCGATGACGGATCGCCGGCGCCCTCGCCCGAGCCGCCGACCTCTTCGAAACCCGGCTCGGGGGGGTCGCCGCCACAGGCAAAAAGGAGCCCCGCGGGGAGGCCAGCAAGAGCGACGAAGAGCGCAAAGCCAAGCCTTCGCATATCGATCGCAGGATACCTTGCCCCTACCCCATGACGAAGCGAATCCTCATCGCGGGCGCGGGCGCGGCCGGTCAGGTCTTCGGCCATCACCTGGCCCTCGGCGGCGCCGACGTCACCGTCCTCGTCCGCCCGCATCACGAGGACGGGGCGCGCCGGGGGTTTCGGATGGTCCGCGTCGGCCTGACGGGCGGCAGACGCGCTTCGGCGTTCACCCCGCTCGTGCTCACCAGCGTCGACGCGGCCGCGCGCGCCGAGCGCTTCGATCAGACGTGGCTCTGCGTCGCGACCAACGCGCTCGACGATCGCTGGCTCGCCGACGTGGCCGCCGCCACCGCACCCTCGACGCTGGTCAGCTTCCAACCGGGGCTCGGGGTTCGTGAGCGCCTCCTGCGCGCGGCACCCTCCGATCGCGTCGCGCAAGGGGTGATCGCCTTTCTCGCGTGGGCGACGCCGCTCCCGGGGAGCGACGACCCGCGAGAGGTCGCCGCCGAGGGCGCGCCGGGCACGGCGTACCTCGTGCCGCCGCTCGAGCCGATCGTCGTCTCGGGAGGCTCGGAGCGGCGTGTGCTCGATGTCGTGGATGCGCTGCGCGCGGGCGGCCTCGCGTCGCACATCGTCCGAGACGCGGAGGCCGACCTCGCCTTTTCCACCGCGCTGCTCATGCCGATGGTCGCGGCGCTCGAGATCGCCGGCTGGTCCTTTGCGACGTTTCGAAAGAGCGAGGTGGCGGAGCTCGCCTCCCGGTCGGCGAGCCAGACGCTCGCCGTCGCCGAGGCCGAGACCGGACGGCCGCCGCCGTGGTTCGCGAGCGCCTTTCTCGCCGCCCCGCTGTTGCGCCTCGGTGCTCTCGTGGCGCCGCTCGTCGCACCGCTCGATCTGGAGACTTACCTGCGCGTCCACTTCACCAAGGTGGGTGAACAGACGCGTCTCTTACTCGCAGGGTATGGTGAGCGTGCACGCGCTCGCGGACTCTCGTACGACGCGATCGAAGCGATCGTGCGCGGGCTCGAAGACACCCCCCAGCGCCCTTGACGGGCCCGGCGCGGTCGGGTTCCCTCGCAGGCGGAGGTCTCGTGCAGTCGGCTCGGGTATCGCCCGAAATCAACGTCATCGCCCGGGGTGAGACCTTCTGCTTCGCGTCGTGGCGCCAGGCGTACATCCTCGACTTTCGAGACACGCCGACGATCCAGTCCCTCGACATGTCCGTCCTCGGCAAGCGTGAGGTCTGCGCACAGAACCCGGGCGGCATCGTCGTCCTGAACATCGTGCCGGGCGATCGTCCCCTGCCGTCCGCCGAGGTACGCGACTACGCCGCCCAGAAGCAGGGCGAAGACCTGGACGGTGTGCTCGCGCACGCGACCGTCGTGACCGGGGCGGGCTTTCGCCCCGGCACGCTGCGCAGCATGCTCGCCGGCCTCTACCTCGTGAGCCGGTCGCCGTTTCCGCGCAAGGTGTTCTCGACGGTCGACGAGGCGGTCCTCTGGCAGGCGACGGTCACCAAGTCGGGCCGCCCGTGGAGCGTGGGGTTGATCGACGCGGTCGCCGAGGTTCAGCGACTGGGTCGTTGATCGGCTCGCCGCCGCCGGCGCAGCCGCGCGGCACCGAGGCCCGCGATCGCGAGCCCGAACACGCCTGCCCACGCGCCGCCTCGATCGGACCGGGCGCCTGGGACCTCGCACCCGCACCCGCCCTGCTTGGGCTCGACCGAGGGCGGCGGATCGGCCGATGGCTCGGGCATGCCGTCCGAGACGGGGCCCGAATCACTCGGCTCGCCGCCATCGTTCTGAGCCGTATCGCCGGGCTTGTCGGCGTGCTTCGACTTGGGCGGGCCCTTCTTGTCGGACTTTTCGCCGACGAACGAGATCGCGCGCCGATCGACGATGGGGTTGTCGCCCTCGAGGCTCAACCGGATGGGCTGGCCGAGCTGCTTGCCCGTGTCGGCGAACTTCACGATGAGCTTGTACTCGCCGGCCTCGAAGCCGCGGTCTCGCCGGATGGCGAAGTCGAACTTGGTGAGCTTGAAAGCCTTGCCCGTCCCGTCGGAGAAGCCGACCTCCATGCTCTCGTTGATGTGCTTCATGTTCTGAAGCGGCTTCTTGTTGAGGATGGGCTTCTCGGGCGACTCGTCGGTGAGCGCGCGCTCGTAGTACGTGACGGGCTCGAAATCGAAGATCATCGGCACGTAGGCGATGTCGGGGATGCTCCCGAGATCGATCGTGAGCTTGAGCCGCCACCGGCCATCGGCTTCGGTGAGCTTCGTCTTCTCGGCCTTGACCGAGGCCGCGAGGGCGTCGCGGGGCGTGACGACGAAGCCGAGGATGGCGAGGAGGGCGAACGCGAGGACCGAGAGGAGACGCCTCATGCAGCCGAAGCTACACCAAGCTTGGCCCCGAAGGCAGCGAGGTCGACGAGGGCGCGCTCGGCGAGCTTGGCGTAGCGGTCGCGCTTCTTCAGCTTGCGGTGCGCCCCGTCGAGCGGGGGGATGTGCGACCAGTTGATGTTGGATGGCTGGTATTTTCCGCTGGGGCCGGGACGCGACAGGTGCGTCAAGATGCCCCCGAGGGCGGTGGTCTTGGGGGGAAACGCGAGCTCTGCGCCGCCGAGCCGCGCCGCGAGGAGCGCGCCGCACAAGAAGCCGCCGGCGGCGCTCTCGACGTAGCCCTCGACCCCCGAGAGCTGCCCCGCCACGAACACACCCGGGAGAGCTCGCAGCTGCATCGTCTCGTCGAGGAGCGCGGGCGCGTCGAGGAACGTGTTGCGGTGGACCGAGCCGTGCCGCAAGAACTCGGCGTCTTCGAGGCCGGGCACCATGCGAAAGACCCGCATCTGCTCGGGGTACTTCATCCGCGTCTGGAACCCGACCAGGTTGTAGGCGGTCGCGGCCTCGTCCTCGGGGCGAAGCTGCATCACCGCGAAGGGGCGCTTGCCCGTCCTGGGATCGGTGAGGCCGACGGGTTTCATGGGGCCGTACGCCAGCGTGAGCTCGCCGCGCTCGGCCATCACCTCGCACGGCAGGCAGCCCTCGAAATAGCGGACGTCCTCGAACGCGCGCGGGGATACCTTCTCGGACTCGACGAGGGCGCGGACGAAGGTCTTGTACTCGTCCTCTTCGAACGGGCAGTTCACGTAGGCCTCGTCGCCTGCGCCGTCCTCGGGCTCTGGCCTCGCCGGCCCCGGCGGCACGGTGTCGGTCGCGTCGGCGGCGACGACACCCTTGCCGTAGCGCGACTGCTTCCAGACCTTGCTCCAGTCGATCGAGTCGGCGGCGACGATCGGCGCGATCGCGTCGTAGAACGCGAGCCGCGCCCCCCCGACCGCGCGCTCGATGTCGGCCGCGAGGTCGTCGGCCGTCAGCGGACCGGTCGCGAGGATGACGGGACGGGTGTCGGGGACGGCCCGCACCTCGTCGTGAACGACGTGGATGCGCGCGTGGGCGCCGATCACCCGTGTCATCTCGGCCGCGAAGCGGTCGCGATCGACGGCGAGCGCGCCGCCTGCGGGGACCTGGGTGCGATCGGCGACCCGCATCACGATCGAGCCGAGCCTGCGCAGCTCTTCTTTCAGGAGCCCGACCGCGTTCGTGAGGGCGGCGCCGCGCATCGAGTTCGAGCAGACCAGCTCGCAGAGCTGGTCGCTGGTCTGCGCCGGCGTACGCCGGTGCGGCTTCATCTCGACGAGGGTGACCTCGACGCCCCGCTCGGCGAGCTGGAACGCGGCCTCGCACCCGGCGAGGCCCCCGCCGACGACGGTGGCTCGGTTCATGGTCCGAGGGAATCGCGCGTGCGCGGGCCGGAAGCAAGAGCAAGACCGTCCGGCCGCTCGATCACCGCGCCGCGGAGCACCAGAGACAGGAGCTTTCGCGTTACTTCGGCGGCGGGCTGAGACAGCGCGTCGCAGATCGCGTCGACGTGGCGCGCGCCATCGCGGATCGCGGCCGCGATCGGTCGCTCGTCAGCCGGGAGGAGCGAGACGGGATCGGGCCCGAAGAGAGAGATCTGCGACGAGGGAGACACGGCGGGAGAGGCTCGAGGTCGGGGAAGACCGAGGAGGTCGAGGACATCGTTGGCGGAAGTGATCGGTTTGGCGCCGAGACGCAGCTCGGTGGCGCAACCCGCTCCTGCTGGCTCCCAAGGAGCCTGGAGCACCGCGCCGACACGCTTGGAGAAAGCGCGCGCGGCGCCGGCGGCGTTGCGTGCACCGCTGTCGACCGGGCACTGCGCGACGACGAGCGCAGGCACGCATGCTGCGAGGATGGCGTTCCGTCGGAAGAAGGAGCCCTGCTCTGGCTTGGCGGCATCGTCGAAAGGGGACACGAGGGTGCCCCCCTCGGCGCAGACGCGATCGAACAGCGGCGCGTTCTTTTTGGGGTAGCGGTAATCGAGCCCGCTCGGCAGCACCACGACGGTGTTCCCCGGCCCTTCGAGGCCCCCTTCATGGGCCGCTGAATCGATGCCGAGCGCGCCCCCCGACCAGACCGCGACCTGTGCCCGCGAAAGCTCGCGGCACATCTGCCGTGTGAACGCCAAGCCCTCTTCGCTCGCCTCACGCGTTCCGACCACCGCGACACGCGGGCCCAACCGCCACGGGCCCCAAACGCGCAAGATCGGTGGGTCTTCCACGGCCAGCAGACCCGTGGGGTACTCGCGATCCCCCGGCGCGATCGTTCTCGCCTCTTCCACATCCTGAGAGTCGACACGAGCCGGCGCCAGTTGCTTGAAATCTCCTGGGAGACCTCGACAGCGGTGGCTGGGCGGTTTTCGTCGAGAGCGAGTGAGGCCGGTGGCGAGTCGCGCGGAGCGTACATC
>CALKVR010000055.1 GCA_938004815.1 uncultured Polyangiaceae bacterium
GACCTTCGCCGCGTAAGCGATGCTCGGCTCCTGGATCTGCGTCGCGGTCTGGAGGACGCCGGTCAGCGTGCCGATCACGGCCGCGACCGCGAGGACGGGCCCGACGAGCACGATGGCCGCCTGCAGAAAGGCGAGCAGCAGGGTGAGGGCGTGCTCGACGGTCACGCGAAGCTCCTGAGCAGCGAGCCGACGAGGAGCGACCACCCATCGACGAGGACGAAGACGATGAGCTTCAGCGGCAGGCTGATGTTGCTCGGGGGCACCATCATCATGCCCATGCTCATCAGCCCGGACGCCACCGCGAGATCGATGACGAGCAACGGGAGCAGGATGAGGACGCCCATCTCGAACGCGGTCGTGAGCTCGCTCACGAGGAACGCGGGGGCCGCGATCGTCAGCGGGACCTCTTCTTCGGTCTGGGGCAGCGGCTTGCCCGAGGCCTCGTAGAACAGCGCGAGGTCGGCCTCCCGGGTCTGGCGGAGCATGAACGAACGAAGCGGCGCGATCGCCCGGTCGACGGCCTCGGCTTGGGTGATCTCCTGACGCTGAAGCGGCTCGTACGCCTCGGTCGTCATCCGATCGACGACCGGCGACATCGTGAACGCGGTCAAGAAGAGCGAGAGGCCGATGACGACCTGGTTCGGCGGCGTCTGCTGGGTTCCGAGGCCCTGCCTCAGGAACGAGAAGACGACGACGAATCGGGTGAACGACGTCGTCGTGAGGACGATCGCCGGCAAGAGCGAGAGCAGCGTGAGGAGGACGAGGATGCCGAGCTGCGGGGGCAGATCGACCTTGTCGAGCCATTCGAAGCCGCGCACGGGCTCACCGCTTGTTCCGGTTGCGGAGGCGAGCCAGGTTCACGACCTGACCCTCGACGGCGCGCGCCGGCTTGTCGTCGTCATCGTCGGGAGCCGCCGCCGAGACGAGCGTGCGGCCGCCGCGTGCGGCGGCGGGCTTGCGGACCGGCATGACGGCGTCGCGGATGGTCTCTGCGAGGTCGTCCTCGCGGGTGCGCTGGAGGAGCTTGTCGAAGCTGCTGCCGATCGACGTCGTGTTGAACCGAGCGACGACCGACTCCTCTTCGGAAGGGATCGGCTCTGCCGGCAGGACACTGAGCGTCCGGACCGAGCTCGGGGTGACGCCCAGGAGGAGCCGGTGCCCGTCGACGTCGACGAGGAGGATCTCGGACCGGACGCCGATCGAGGCGCGGGCGCTGACCTTGATGGCGGGGGCCGGGGTCGTGATCTGCGCGCGGCGCTTCATGTAGAACGCGGCGCCCCCTGCAACCACCAACGCACACAGGCCGAGCTTGGTCCAGAGGTCGGTCCCGGTGTCGGCCGGGGCGGTCTCGAGGGGTCTCGGCGGTCTCACTTCGAGAGGGGTCGCTTCCACGGGCGCGGGGGGCCCGATGGGCTGGTCTTGGGCGGCGGCGACCGAGACCGTCATCGCGGTGGCGCCGAGCGTCAGGCAGCTGGCAGTGGCGAGGCGGGCGAGGAGCTTGTTCACGGCTTGCCTCCCGTGACGCTGGTCAGCTCGGTGATGCGGACGCCGTAGCGATCCCCCAGAACGACGGCCTCGCCGCGCCCCAGGAGCTGCCCGTTCACGTAGATATCGACGGGTTCGCCCGCGCTCTTGCCCAGCTCGATCGTCTGGCCGGGCGCCACGCGCAGGACATCGGCGATGCGGCGCCGGGTCCGGCCGATCTCGACCGTGATCTCGACCTCGACGTCACGCAGGACGTGGAACGATCCCAAATCGAGCAAGGCTGCGGGGGCATTTTCGGGTTCGGACAGGCTCATGCCGGCTCTATCGGCAAGGGCTGTGCCGCGTTCGAAACGGTCAGGGCGATGCGGTTGCCCTGCGTGGTCGGGTGCCCGAAGAGGACGGGGTGGCGCTGGACGTGGAGGACGAGGGCCGCCTCGACGAGGGTGTCGAGGCGCAGCGTGTCACCGACGCGGAGCGACTCGACGTCGGCCACTCGGCGGCGCAACCGACCGAGCTCGCACACCAGCTCGATCTCGGCCTGCCCCAGGATCGAGGGCACCCGCGCCGAGTCCGATGCGCTGCGGGTCGTCGGCAGCTGGCCCGACGTGACCATCTGGAGGGCCTCTCGCGCGATCGCGAGGGTGACGCGACGCTCTTCGCGGTCGCCGATGACGATGGTGACCGCCGCGAGCTGCGCGTCGCTCGGCACCGAAGCAGAGGGTGGCAGGCGGCGGAGGCCGAAGCCGGCAGCGCCGAAGGCCTCCGAGAGACGGCGCACGAGCTGATCGGCGATGGTCCCCAGGACGGCGCGCTGAGACGGGGTCAGGTCGCCCGCGGGCTCGGCGTCGTCGAGGTGCCCGCCGAGCACGCCGGTCAGGATGAAGCCGATGGCAGCGGCGTCGAACGCGATGAGCGCGCGCGAGCCGCCCGGATCGGTGGCAAGGGGCACGACGAAGCTGGGGTCACCGGCGCTCTCTTTGAGCTCGCGCGAGGTCGTGAGCCGCGCGGGCTCGAGCCGCATCGGCACCGACTTCCGGATCAGGAACGGGACGGCGCGCCGGAGCGCGGAGAGAATCTCTTCTTTGCGCTCATCGAGGGCGGCGAGCACGCGGCGTTGCGCGCCGCCCGCCGTGGCGGCACCGAGGACGTCCAGCAGACCGAGATCCGACATGCGCTCCTCACTGCGTGATGAGGTCGGTGACGAGGACGCGCTCGGCGCCCATCGCCCCCAGGCCGTGATACCGCTCGAGGAGGTCCTTGCGGATCGCCTCCATCCCCTGGTCGCCTTGAACCTGCTCGTAGGTGAGACCGCGGACGTAGCTGAGGGTGGCGTCGCGCACGCGCGGGACGAACGCCTTGAACTCATCCTCTTTGGCCTCGTGCCTGAGCTCGACCGCGATGGTGAGCTTGACCGCGCGCGGCTTTCCGTCGTCGTCGGGCACGTTCGCGAGGAACGGCTCGAGAGGGATCGTGACGCCGGGCGGCTTTGGGGCCACGACCTCGATGACGGTCGGTGGCTTCTGGTTGGCGGCTCGGGCGCCGCCGTATGCGGCGCCCCCCGCG
>CALKVR010000056.1 GCA_938004815.1 uncultured Polyangiaceae bacterium
GGTGAGCGCCACGTTCAGGTCGCCGGCCACGACGAGCGCTTCACCCGCGGCGTGACGTGCGGCCGTCCACGCCGCGAGCTCCTTCAAGAAGAGCATCTTGGCCGCGAAGTCTTTGCCGCCGTTCGGCACGTACACCGACGCGAAGCGCACGCCCGCGACCGTTGCGTCGACGATCCGGTACTCGCTATCGAAGGCCGGGTGCGCGAACGAGGGAGGCGTCGGGGCGAGCGCGCGCCGCACGTGCAGGCTGACCCCCGAGTAGCCCTTGGGCCCACCGTGCCAGTAGTTCCAGTAGTCCGACAGCGTGGTCAATGGATCGGGGATCTGGTCCTGCGTCGCTTTGATCTCTTGAAGACACAGGATGTCGGGCTGTTCGCGGGTGACCCACTCGACGAGCTGGGCATGGCGCGCACGCAGACCGTTCACGTTCCAGGTGGCGATCTTCACGTCGGGCGCAGCGTACCTCCTCCCTCGGGTGGACGCGGCGCCCAACCTGCGCGGCCGCGCAAAGGCTGCGCGCTCGGCCGCGGTCAGTCTTCGGCGGGCGGCGCTTCGGGGGGAGGGGACGAGGGCGCCGGTTTGCGGAAGATGGGCTTGATGTCCTGAACCGCGACCGCGCAGAAGAGCAGAAACCCGAGCGTGCCGATGGCCTGACCGATCGACATGGCCGCGATCACGGCGAGGGGGACGGGGTGGAGGATCGCCCAGCCCATCAGGCCGAGCGCGAGCAACGTGCAGACGCACGCAGCACGCAGCGCCAGGCGACGGCGGCGTGTCACGGCGCCCCCTGCTGGACCCACGGCGGGTGGGGTGGACCGTGGCACCCGCGCGACGAGCACGTGATCTCACGGGCTCTCAGCTTCTCGGCGTGGACCTGGTGCTCGAGCGGAGCGCTCGCGCGGAGCGGATCATGACAGGTCTCGCACGTGCGCACGTCGTACGGTTTGTAGAGCGCGGGCGGCTCGTGCCCCGGGCGGCTCCAGTCGTCGCCGTAGAACGCGACGACGTGGTGCATGCCGTTGATCTTGGTCGTCACGCCGCCGACCATCCCGTAGTCGGCGTGGCACGTGTAGCAGGCGGTCTCGCGAAAGTGCTCGAGCCGGGCGTGGGTCGACGCAAGCGATTCGCTCGCGGGGTCTCGCGCGTCCTCCACGTAGCTGGTCATGACGTGGCAGCTGCCGCAGAACGCGACCGTCTTGGTCGTCTCGAGGTTGGCGGCGTTCCCCAGCACTGCCGCCGTCGTGGGCAAGAGAAACAGCCCGAAGCCGAGGATCAGCTTCACTTGGCCGGTGAGCGGAGGCGACCGGAGCAGGTAGCCGGCGACGATGGCGGCCGAGACGCAAGCGAGGGCGAGGGCCGAGGTGCCCAGCCAGGAGAAGTCCACGGGCACGCGAGCCTAGCCAGATCCGTTCCGCGAGCGAGGGTCGCGTGCCCATACGGAAGTTTTCGCGCGAGCGCGCGAGGTGGTGTGCGAGTTGCTTAGCGGCCGACCATGCGCGCAAGGTCGCTGTGGTTGACGCTTGGAGTGGTGGCGCTGTTGGCCTCTTGCGAGGGGCCCGCCGGTCCTTCGGGAACGCAAGGGCCCGATGGGCCGTCCGGTGATCGCGGGACGACGGGAGACAAGGGCGACGTCGGCGACCCCGGCCCGCAGGGCGACCCCGGCATCGACGCCTACCTGACCGAGCTCGGCTTGAACCTCGAAATCCTCGCGGTCGATATCGAGGGGACGCAAGCGACGGTCGAGTTCCGCATCACCGACGGCACCGGCTTGCCGCTCGATCGAGAGGGGCTCTTCACCGAGGGCGCGGTCGAGACGCGGTTCGTGCTCGCGCGGCTCGAGGCGAGCGAGAGCGGCCCGAGCCACTACGAGGCGTACACGACCGTCACTCAGACCAGCCCGATCACCGGCGACACCGCCGTCCAACCCTCGAGCGACGAGGGCGGGACGTTCACCGCGGTGGACGCGGCCGACGGCGTCTACGCCTACGCGTTCGGCACGCAGCTGCCGGCCGTTGACGGGACGCGCACCCACACGCTCGGGGCGTGGGCCTGGCGCGACTTCGAAGAGAAGCGCTACGTCGCCAATCAGGTGGTGAATTTTCGCCCTGACGGGCAGCCGGTCGACGATCTGCGCGAGATCGTCGAGACCGCGACCTGCAACAACTGCCACAACCCGCTGAAGATCCACGGCGGCCTGCGGCGCGAGACGGGGCTCTGCATCACCTGCCACACCGCCGACGTCTTCGACCCCGACACCGGCAACTCGGTCGACATGTCCGTCATGGTTCACAAGATCCACATGGGCAAGCGTCTCCCGAGCGTCGTCGCCGGCACGCCCTACGAGATCGTCGGGTTCATGCAGTCGGTGCACGACTACTCGACGGTCGGCATGCCGCAGCCGGTCGAGAACTGCGCGATGTGCCACACCGGCAATGACGCCGACGTGTGGAAGACGAACCCGACCATGGTCGGCTGCGCATCGTGTCACGACGACGTCTCGTTCGAGGACCCGCCGCCCGCGGGCATGGTGCTCCACGCTGGCGGGCCGCAAGCCGACAACACGAACTGCACCGTCTGCCACACCGCCACGCCGTCGGGGCTCGAGAGCATCGTCACGAACCACATGATCCCGCTCACCGACCCGAACGCGATCGAGCTCGTCGTGCAGATCGTGTCGGTGTCGAACACGGCGCCGGGCCAGACCCCGCAGCTGGTGTTCACCGTCACCGAGAACGGCGCCCCCCGCGACATCCTGGCGCAGCCTCTCCAGAGCTTGCGCGTGACGGTGGCAGGCCCCACGACGGACTACGCGACCTACTGGCAACACACGGTGCAGGGCAACGGGGCCAGCGGGACGCTCACGGCAGATCCGCAAGGCTTTCGTTACACGTTCCCCGCACCGATGCCGCTCACCGCGACCGGCTCGTACGGCATCGGGATGGAGGGGTACGTGCAGCCAGGCGGTACCGGGCCGCGCTACGCGACCCCGAACCCGGTCGCCTTCGCCGCCGTGACCGATCCGGTCGCCTCACCTCGCCGGCAGATCGTGGCAGAGGGCCAATGCGACGGGTGCCACGGCGACATCGCCGCCCACGGCGACTCACGCACGAGCGTCGACTATTGCTCGTTCTGCCACAACGCCAACAACGTCGGCGACGACCGCATCTCGCGCTTCGAGGGCAGCATCGTCACCGCCGAGAGCGTCGATCTGCGCGTGATGATCCACAAGATCCACATGGGCGAGAAGCTGTCGCAGCAACCCTATATCCTGGGCGGCAACCCCAGCCCCAACTCGGGCAACCCGGCCGGCAACCCGATCGACTTCGGCGAGGTGCGGTTCCCCGGCGATCAAAAGTCCTGCGGCACCTGTCACATCGGTGGCACGTACGAGCTGCCGCTCGACCAGGGGCTCTTGCCGACCCACGTCTACGAGCTCACCTGCATCGAGGACCCGGCCATCGACGCCGACCAATACTGCAACACGCGGACGGTCAGCCTCGACATCGCGACCGGCCCCACCGCCTCGCCCTGCCTCTCTTGCCACGACGAGCCCGAGACGCGCGCCCACGCCATGACCAACACCGACTTCGTCACAGGGGTCGAGGCGTGCGCGACCTGCCACGGGCCTGGAGATGCCTATGATGCCGCGCTGGGCCACGCGTTGGATCCGTGACCCGGCGAGCGCGCTCCTCTCGACCACGCTGATTGGTGCCGCGCTCTACGGCTGTCGCGTCGAGCGCGAGCGCGGGGCGGGAGACGACGTTCACCCGGCCGGCTTCGAGGACCCCGACGCCGCGGCGTTCCACGGCAGCTACCTGCGCGAGAGCGGGTACGCGCTCGCACCCTGCCGCGTCTGTCACGGCGACGACTACCGAGGCGGCGCGGTGGAGGTGAGCTGCACGACGTCGGCCTGTCACGCGCGCGGCCTCGAAAAATGCGACACCTGCCACGCCGAGCGGCCGGAGACCGGCTCACACCCCGCTCACATGCTCTCGTGCGACACGTGCCATCCGCCTCGGCTCGACGCGCGGTCCGCCGCGCACCCCGGCGGCCAGGTAGAGATCGTCTTCTCTGGCCTCGCCCAGACGGGCGGACTGGCGCCGCGCTTCGACGCGGCGGCGGGAACGTGCGCCGGTACCTATTGCCACGGCGATGGCGAGCCGGCGTGGGGCGCGACCGGCGGTCTCGCATGCGACTCGTGTCACGCCGCGGTCCCCGCCACCCACGCGCGGTACGCGAGCGCCGAGACCGATTGCTCGAGCTGTCACCTCGTCGGGCCGAGCCACGTGAACGGAGCGATCGACGTGGTTCCCCTCGGATGCGATGGCTGCCATGGCAAGGGGCCGCTCGGCGCGCCGCCCCCGGGCCTCTTCGGATCCGAGACCGGGCTCGCCGTCGGCGCCCACGCGAGGCACCTCGACGCGACCATCTCGGATCGAATTGGAAAGATCGCTCGGTGCGACGATTGCCACGACGTCCCCGCCACGATCGACGCGCCCGGTCATATCGATGTCACCGCGCCGGCCGATGTTTCGCTCCGCGCCGGCGAGAGCTTCGACGTCGCGACACGCGCCTGCACCGTCGGCTGCCATTGGGATCGCGATCCGGGGCCGCGCTGGGACGACGCGAGCGGCGCCGCGCGCGCGTGCGACGCGTGCCACGGCATGCCGCCCGCCAAGACGAGAGACGGCGGCGCGCACCCGCCGACCGAGCCCGTGCTCGACGCGTGCCTGGGTTGCCACACGTTCGACCCGGGCTCCCACGTGGACGGCGAGGTCGACTTCACGTGGTGATCGCGCGGCTCCTCGGCGCGATCGGCGCAGCTTCGGCGGCTCTCTCGCCGTGCGCGGTGGCTTCGGCCGAGCCGTATCGCCTGAGGGCCGATGCCTTTGCTTCCGCGGCCGACCCATCGGGGTTCGTCATGCTCCAGGCCGAAGCGCGAGAGCGCGAGCCGCTCCTCGTCGACGCAGAGGCGCTCGTCTGGACCGGCGTCGGTCTCGACCGCGCGGACGATCCCGAAGCGCGCGGCGATGCGGTGCTCGCCTCGGTTCGTCTCCGCGACCCCGTGCGGTACGTCGACGCCCGCTTCGGGCGGCTCTTCTTTCAGGGCGGGGCCATCCGGCCGCAGCACATGGATGGCGCCGTCGTCGGCTTTCGCTCGCCCACCGGGGCCACGACCGAGGTGTTCGCGGGGCTGCCGGTCGCGCCCGGCTCGGCGGGGCGGCGGTGCAGGTGCTCGGAGAAATGGCGGATTACCGCCCGGAGTGCGCGACCCGACAGTTCGATCCGGCCACGGATTTTGCCCTTTCCGGAGCGTCGACCGCGGCAATCCGGTCACCGCGCCCGCTCTGGCTGCTCCCGGTGCCGCAAGCACTGGTCGAACGGGGCGGCAGCCCGCACTGGCATGGCCCGCTGAAGCTGCTGTCGCGCGCCGAGCGCATCGAAAGCGGCTGGTGGGACGAGGGTGAAAGGGGTGCGGCCGGCGATGTGCGGCGCGACTATTTCGTCGCCCGCAATCCGCTGGGACAGTGGGCCTGGGTGTTTCGTGATGCGGAGGGATGGTTCCTGCATGGCCTCTTTGCCTGATTATGCCGAGCTGCA
>CALKVR010000057.1 GCA_938004815.1 uncultured Polyangiaceae bacterium
GTGGACCTCGCCCTCGCGCATGGCGTCGAGGAGCTTGTCGTACGTGCGCAGGACCCGCGGTGAGAACGGCTGCGACGTCCGCTTGCTGAGCTCGTCGCAGACGGCCTCGAGCAGCGCGGACGCAGCCGGTGCGCTCGAGATCATCGCGAAGGTCAGCGGGGGGGCATCGGACATGGCGGGCATCATAGCGTGGACGGGGCTTGCCAACCCTCGCAGTTCGCTCAAAGACTGCGGCCCATGGGCGGCCCCCGACCCGAGCTCGACGCGTTTCTGGCCGCGGTGCGCAAGGCGTGTCCGCCGGGGCTGTGGTCTCAGGGCGTGAACCTCTCGCGGGCCGGGGCGGTGACGCTCGAGCGAGAGGCAGCGGGTGAGGTGAGCCTGCGCGTCAAAGAGCGCGGGCGGGCCGTATCGCCGACGGTCGTCTTGTACCTAGGGGACGACGAGTGGGCGTGCGACTGCGAGAGCCGCGCGGCGTGCTGCGCCCATGCGGCCGCGGCGACGATCGCGTATGCGCAGGGGCTCGCGGCGGCCGGCGGCGATGCGGATGCGCAGGCGCCGGCGGCGGCGCGCCCGACCGCGAAGCTTCGCTACCGGCTGTCGGTCGAGCACGGCGCCCTCCAGATCGATCGTTTCGTCGCCGGGCCCGATGGAGAACGACCGCTCGCGGTAACGCTCGCAGATCGGGTCGCGCGCGGCGTCACCGAGCCCCCGATCGATCCGACGCACGACGACCTCGCCATCGACCGCATCCTGGTGCGAAAGCTGCGCGGCGACGTCCCGCTCGATCACATCAAGACGGCGATGCTCGCCCTCGAGCACGCGGAGGGGGTCACGTTCCGCGGTGAGCCGGTCCGCACCTCGGCCGAGCCGCTCTACCCGGCGGTGCGGGTCGAGGACGACCGGGGCGGGGGGGTGACGCTCTCCATCGTTCGGCCGCCAGGTGTGGAGATCGTGGCTCTCGGCACGGGCTTCGCCGGCGGTGTCCTGAGGCCGCTCGCCGAGACGGGGCGCTTCGGTCTCAAGTTCGACAAGCTCCCGCTCGTCCGCACGTTCGCGCCCGCCGAGCTCGGCGGGCGCGCGGCCGAGGTGCTGCCCGAGCTCGAGAAGTCGATGGAGGTCGACGTCAAGACCTCGCGCATCCCTCGTCGCGAGCGCCGGCTGCGCCCCCGGATCGTGTTCGAGCTGAGCCACGAGCTGGGCGCGTTCCACGTCCTGCCGCTGCTCGTCTACGGCGACCCGCCTCGGGCGCGCATCGACGGGGGCAAGCTCGTGCTCGTGGGCGGCAAGAGCGAGACCGCCCCCGTGCGCGACGAGCCGCGCGAGCACGATCTCGTGCTCCGGTTGCGCGACGAGCTCTCGCTCGTCCCGGGGCGCCGGGTTCGCTTCGACGGTCGCGACGCGGCCGCGTTCGCTGCGCGCCTCGAGGCGTTCCAGCGCCGCGATCCGACCGCGCAGGCGATCGGTGAGGGTGCGGCGCGCCGCGAGCTCGTCGCACGCGCGACGCTCGCGGGTGGGGTTTTCGACGTCAGCTTCGAGCTGCCTCCCGAAGAGGGCGCGCCGGCTGGCTCCGCTCCGCGCACCGCCACCGCCGAGGCGGTCGCCGCGGCCTACCGCGAGGGGCTGCCGATCGTCGGCCTCGAGGGTGGCGGCTTCGCCCAGCTGCCGGCCGGGTTCCTCGAGAAGCACGGCCAAGCGCTGCTCGATCTCGTGTCGGCCAAAGAAGAGGCCGGCGAGGTGCCGAAGGTGCTCTTGCCCCTCGCGGCCGAGCTGGTCGAGGCGACGGGCGGCGAGGTCCCCCCGAGCCTCGACAAGGCCCTCTCGATCGTCGACGAGCCCCCCGGCTCGGTGGCGCCCGTTTCTCCCGAGCTGCGCGCGACGCTGCGCGGCTACCAAATGG
>CALKVR010000058.1 GCA_938004815.1 uncultured Polyangiaceae bacterium
GCTCGGGCGAGTGAAAGGCGTCGTCGTCGACGCAGAGCCCGGCGGGCAGGAGCCGCGCGTGCGCGACGCGCGGGCCGCTCAGCGTGATCGCACCCGCGCCCAGCCGGCCGTGCACCTCGCCGGCGGTATGGAGCGCCTCGACCGTCCGCGCGAGCCGCGCGACGAGGCGGACGGCGTCCCTCGACGAGAGGGGGCCGTCGGTATCGATCCTTCGGGCCAGGACGTCCACCGATCGCGCACGCTGCACGAGGATCCGCCGCGCGACAAGAACGCTATCCGGACGTCTCGTGTAGCGGTACAACCCACCTGAAAATCGGGCCCTCCAGGTTATCCACCGGCCGTCCACACCCCCACCGTTTCTGCGGGGATTGCGGCAGAAGACCCCTGTGGTGGGGCGTCATGGCTCGCTGCGAACCGCCCGAGATTCATCGACTTTGGCTCGGTGGCGGCGTCGTGACGGCTCTGCTTCCATCGCGGCCTGCAACAAACCCCCTGTGGGAAACCTCGGGAGACCACGCGGGGGGCGTTACCTGAACGGGACCTGGCAGAGCTGTCAGCATCGAAGCCGTTTTGCCCCAAGCGGTGCAAACCCGCCACGCGCTTGCGCGTTCCCAGGTTTGGCCGATCGTCAACTGGTGTAGGAGCCGAGCCCAACATGCTCCGACTTCGCTCGTACCTCGCAGCCCTTGTCGTTTCCTCGACGCTCGTGACCGGGTGCACGGACGCAGGCCGGGCGAAGTACCCCACCGCCGACGACCAGCTGAAGCTCTCGCGTGTCGTGCTCTACCGCAACGGCATCGGCTACTTCGAGCGGGTGGGTGAGGTCGACGGCGACGTTTTGACCATCAAGGTTCGCAAAGATCAGGTCAACGATTTGCTCAAGAGCCTGACGGTGGTCGAGCGCGAATCCGGCAAGGCCGTCAGCGTGTCGATGCCCCTGGACCCCCAATCGTGGGCGAACGCCGCGCTCGCCACCCTCGCGCCTGGCCGTGGCAACCTCGCCGAGGTCCTCGACTCGCTCCGCGGCACCTTCGTGACGCTCTCGACCACCGAGGGCTCGGTGGCGGGGCGTATCGTCATGGTCGAAGAGATGCAGGACGCGCCGGCCGAGCCCACCCCGATGCGCGCGGGGATGCCGCCCATGCCGCCGGTATCCACGCGCGACCACCGCGTCACGCTGATCGACGGCGCCGACATGAAGGTCGTTCGGCTCTCGAAGGTGCGAGGCGTGCGCCTCGAGGACGGCGATCTCGCGCTCCAGCTCAACCGCACCCTCGACGCGAGCGCGGGCGAGGGGATGTTCCAGCAGATCGCCGTCAGCATCCGGCTCGCGGGCTCGAGCTCGCACGATCTCTTGGTGAGCTACGTCGTGTCGGCCCCGATGTGGAAGCCCACGTATCGCGTCGTGTTGCCGAAAGAAGGCAAGGGCAAGGCGCTGCTCCAAGGGTGGGCCGTCGTCGACAACACCAGCGGCGAGGACTGGGGCGACATCAGCCTGGGGCTCACCTCCGGCGCGCCGATCGCGTTCCGCTACGACCTGCACACGCCCCGCGACGTCGACCGCGCCGACCTCACCGAGAGCGGCGTCCGCAAACAGGCGCAGGCTCTCGTGGGCGAATCGAGCTTCGAAGAGGCCCCGCCGCCGCCCCCTCAGGCCGAGCCGGGCTTCGCGCAGGGGGCGGCGCCGGCGCCCGAGCTCGCCGACATGGACGAGGCCGAGGCCATGCCGGCGACCGGCTCGACGCGGGCCCCGGGCCGCCCTGCGCCCCCCGCCAAGTCCAAGCCCAAGGACAAGGCGGGCAAGCGCGACATGGCCAGGCTGTCGGCGGGCGAGGCCGGCGGCGGTCGCGCGGCCGGCGGGCTCATGGGGCCCGCCGAGGATCGCAAGGCCGAAGAGCAAGCGCAGCGTCGAGAGGTCGACTTCGAGTCGTTGCGTCGCTCGACGCTCGCGCAGGCGCGAGCGGCCAGCGTGGCCGGCCAGACGCGGTACGACCTCGATTCGAAGGTGACGGTGCCTGACGGCACCAGCACGATGGTCGCGATCATCAACGCCGACGTCGAAGGCGAAGAGACGTTCCTCTTCCGTCCCGGCGGCGCCGGTCTCGGCTACGAGTCGAACCCCTACCGCGTAGTCCGCTTCCGGAACACGACGCCGTTCGTGCTCGAGCCCGGGCCCATCTCGATCTACGCGGGCGGCAGCTTCGTCGGAGAGGGGTTGAGCGAGACGGTGGGCAGCGGCACCAGCGTGACGATTCCGTTCGCGGTCGAGACGGGCATCCTCGTCAGCTCGACGTCGAAATGGGACGGCGACGAGATGCGGTTGCTCAAGATCTCGCGCGGCATCCTCGAGGTCGAGCAGTTCGGGCGGCGCTCGACGACCTACAGCGTCAAGGCGCAGACC